>JBPYES010000400.1:0-26548 GCA_051984825.1 Jatrophihabitantaceae bacterium | reverse complement strand
GGCGTCGTGCCCGAGGTAGCCAGCCGGGCGCACCTCGAGGCGATGGTGCCCACGATGCGTCGCGCCCTGAGCGAGGCCGAGGTCGAACTGCGCGACGTGGACGCGATTGCGGTGACAGCCGGCCCCGGCCTCGCCGGTGCGCTGCTCGTGGGCGTCGCGGCCGCCAAGGCGTATGCCCTGGCGCTCGGCAAGCCGCTGTACGGCGTCAACCATCTGTCTGCGCACGTCGCGGTGGACCTGCTCGACAACGGCGCGCTGGCAGAGGCGTGCGTGGCGCTGCTCGTGTCCGGCGGCCATTCCTCGCTGCTGTTCGTGCCGCGCGTCGGCGGGGAGGACGTCACCGAGCTCGGCGCCACGGTGGACGACGCGGCCGGCGAGGCGTACGACAAAGTCGCCCGACTGCTCGGACTGCCGTTCCCGGGTGGCCCGCCGATCGACCGGCTCGCGCGCGACGGCGATCCGGACGCGATCGCGTTCCCACGCGCGATGAGCGAGCAGCCGTACGCGTTTTCGTTCGCCGGGCTGAAGACCGCGGTGGCCCGCTGGGTCGAGGCACGTGAGCGCGCGGGCGACCCGGTGCCGGTCGCCGACGTAGCGGCGAGCTTCCAGGAGGCGGTCGCGGACGTGCTCACGGCCAAGGCGGTCCGCGCCGCCCAGGACAACGGCGTCGACTACCTCCTGATCGGCGGCGGCGTCGCAGCGAACACGCGGCTGCGCGCGCTGGCGGCGCAGCGCTGCGAGCGCGCCGGACTGCGGCTGCGCGTGCCCCGTCCGCGACTGTGCACGGACAACGGCGCGATGGTGGCCGCCCTGGGCGCCCAACTCGTCGAACACGGCGCCACGCCGTCCGCCTTGGACATCCCCGGCGACTCGTCCCTGCCCATTACGGACGTGCTGTTGTGACGGTGCGAGTGAGCATCGCAGCGAGCGCCCGCGAGCGAGGAGCGGAGCGAGTACACCGATGAGCGCTCGCGCGAAGAGCGGTGTGGTGATGGTGGAAATGCGGGCCGCGCCGGGGCGCCTGAACGAGCTGATCACATTCGTACGGATGCACGCGAACCCTCACGCCCAGCTTTACCGCGGTGCGGACGGGCCGCCGCGAGTCGTGGTGATCGACCCGTCCGGCCACGGCATACCCGACGTACCGCCCGAACTCGTCAGCCGCCCGCCGCATCACTGGGCGTTCGAGCCGATCTGACGCAACCGCGCCGCGCCGCGACGTGTCATGTAGCCGTGACCCTCCTGATCGGCCCACAGCAGGCCAGGCATGCGATTGTTGAGCTGCCACGGCCGCGGGAGGGCACGATGGACACTGACGTGCTGTTCGCGCAGTTCGTGCGCGAACAGACCGCCCAGTTGCTCCGTTCGGCGTACCTGCTGACCGGCACTCCCTCCGCCGCCGAGGACCTCGTACAGGACACGCTGCTTCGCCTGTTCCCCAAGTGGGACCGGGTCATGGCGGCCGACGTTCCCCTGGCCTACGTGCGCCGGTCGCTGGTGAACGGCTTTCTCAACCAGCGGCGCCGGCCCGCGAGCCGGGAACTCATACTCGACGAGCTGCCGGAACGTGCCGACCTCCGCGATATCGGCACAGATGTCACGACCCGCGACCTGGTGTGGCGGCTGCTTGCCACGCTGCCCGAACGGCAGCGCGCAGCCCTGGTGCTGCGGTTCTTCCATGACCAGAACGATGACGAGATCGCCGCGTGCCTGAACTGCCGGCCCGGCACCGTGCGGAGCTTGATCAGCCGTGGGCTCGCGTCGCTGCGCGAGCAGTCCCGGCGGACGGAGGCCCGACGATGAGCGACATGGAGCGCGAGCTTCGCGAGACCCTGGCCGAGCACGCGCGGCGTGCCCCGGCCGCCGAGGGGCTCGCGGAGCGGATCATCGCCGAGGCCCAGCTCGAAGAGAGTGCTCATGAACCGCGGCCCGCGCGGTCGCGTTGGCGCGCCTGGTCGCTGCCGGCAATCGCTGCCGCATGCGTCGCCGGCGTGGTCGCGTCGATCGCCCTCGTGGCGAGCCTCCAGCACCCGAAGACGCATTCGGCCAATACGCCGCCCGTGCATACACCGCCGCCGACCAGCGCCGCTGCCACGAGTACGGCAGCTACTGCCAGCACAGCGGCTTCGTCGAGCCAAGCGCCATCCACTGCGCCCACCTCGCCGGCGCAGGTGATCGGCCCGGTCCCGAACAGCTTCCAGGTCACCGATCTGACGTTCGTGGGCACGAAGGACGGGTGGGCGCTCGGCCGCGGGGAGTGCTTCAAGACGCCGTCCCAAGCCTGCCCCGCGTTGCTGCGCACCAGCGACGGTGGCGAGCACTGGACGAGCGTTCGCAACCCGCCCGCGAACATTTCGATCTCCGGCGCGTGCGCCAACCCGTGCATCGAGCACATCCGGTTCGCGAACGAGGAGGTCGGGTACGCGTACGGGCAGAACGCGCTGTTCATGACGACCGATGGTGGCGCGCACTGGATCCGCCAGAAAGGCGGCGCCGACGCGCTGGAAACCCTGTCCGGCAATGTCATCCGGGTCACCGACGGCGGAAACTGCCCACCTGCGTGCAGCTACCAGGCCTTTACTGCGGATGTGGGCAGCAGCAACTGGCAGGCAGCGCGGCTGCCCGGCAACTCGAGTGGCGACAGCGTGGTGCTCAACAGAACGGGACACGACGCGTACCTACTGATCCGGCAAAACCCGGCGGGCGGGGCAGGCTCAGCAAAGCCCACGCTGCTCACCTCGTCCGACGACGGCGTGTCGTGGTCCAACAAGAGCACGCCCTGCCCGCAGGATGCCGGCCACAACGGGGAGATCGACGCGAACGTCATGACGACGGCCGAGGACGGTTCGGTCGCAGTCGTCTGCGCACCACGCCTCGGTGTGGCGAGCGGTCAGTTCACCGCGACGTCGCACAACGGGGACACGCCGTTCCCGCCCAGCACCAGGGGCGCGTTCCGGGGCATGGCTTCGGCGGTCGGTGCGGCGTCCGGGTCGGTGCTGCTCGTGTCCGCCGACGACACCTACCGCTCGACCAACGGCGGGCAGACCTGGCATCCGATGGGCACGGCCGGTCCGGGCCAGGTGTCCTGGATCGGATTCGAGACGTCGTCGGTCGGACGAGCGATTTCCGCGGACAGCCGCACGATCTGGACCACCACCGACGCCGGAGCCACGTGGACCAAATACGCATTCCAATGACGGGGCGCCTGCCCTTCGCATGAGCGTGTATCGCCTCGTGGCTGGGTTCCCAGTGGTCACCTGCTACCCCGACATTGAGGGTTGGCACTCGCCGCGTTAGAGTGCCAATCGGTGGCTCACTGACACCCGCGACGGCAGCCGGGCCACGACATGAGGCATGTACATCCCGAGAAGGGGAGATCCACAGTGACGACCGCCACCAAGGTCAACATCAAGCCGCTCGAGGACCGTCTCGTCGTGCAGGCCAATGAGGCCGAGACGACGACCGCCTCGGGCATCGTCATTCCGGACACTGCCAAGGAGAAGCCGCAGGAGGGCACCGTACTCGCGGTCGGCCCCGGCCGCTTCGACGACAACGGCAACCGCGTCCCGCTCGACGTGAAGGTCGGCGACACCGTGCTGTACAGCAAGTACGGCGGCACCGAGGTCAAGTACGCCGGCGAGGAGTACCTCGTTCTGTCGGCCCGCGACGTCCTGGCGATCATTGAGAAGTAGGGCGAAGTAGCTCCGGTGATGCCCCGGGCGCGCTGACGCGTGTCCGGGGCGTCGTCATCCGCGCCCACGATAAGGAAGGAAATCCATGCCGAAAATCCTCAGTTTCGATGAGGACGCCCGGCGCGCGCTCGAACGTGGCGTCGACAAGCTTGCCGACGCGGTGAAGGTGACGATCGGCCCGCGCGGTCGCAATGTCGTGCTCGACAAGTCGTTCGGCCCGCCGGTGATCACTAACGACGGGGTGACGATCGCCCGCGAGGTCGATCTGGACGATCCCTACGAGAACCTCGGCGCGCAGCTGGCCAAGTCCGTGGCCACCAAGACGAACGACGTGGCCGGCGACGGCACCACGACCGCGACCGTACTGGCCCAGGCGATGGTTCGTACCGGGCTCAGGAACGTCGCCGCCGGCGCCAACCCGACCGGTCTGAAGCGTGGCATCGACGCCGCCGTGTCCGCGGTGACCGAGGCGCTGGACAAGGCCGCGACGCCCGTGCACGGCGAGGAGGAGATCTCCCGCGTCGCGACGATATCCGCGCAGGACGCCACGATCGGCAAGCTGATCGGGGAGGCGTTCACGCAGGTCGGCAACGACGGCGTGATCACCGTCGAGGAATCGCAGACTCTCACCACGGAGCTCGAGTTCACCGAGGGAATGCAGTTCGACAAGGGCTACATCTCGCCGTATTTCATCTCCGACCTCGAGTCGGGCGAGACGGTGCTCGACGACCCGTACCTGCTGATCACCACCGAGAAGATCTCCGCGATCGGCGACCTGCTGCCGTTGCTGGAGAAGATCACCGCCGAGGGCAAGCCGCTCGTCGTCATCGCCGAGGACGTCGACGGTGAGGCGCTGGCGACGCTGGTCGTGAACGCGATCCGCAAGACGTTCAAGGCCGTCGCCGTCAAGGCACCGTTCTTCGGAGACCGGCGCAAGGCGTTCCTGCAGGACCTCGCGATCGTCACCGGCGCGCAGGTCGTGGCGCCCGAGGTCGGCCTCAAGCTCGACCAGGTCGGCACCGATGTGCTCGGACGTACCGGCCGTGTGGTCGTCACCAAGGACACGACGACCGTCACCCGCGGGGCCGGCTCCCAGGAAGCCATCGACGACCGCATCGCCCAGATCCGCAAGGAGATCGACGAGACCGACTCCGACTGGGACCGCGAGAAGCTCCAGGAGCGGCTGGCCAAGCTGGCCGGCGGGGTGGGCGTGATCAAGGTCGGCGCGGCGACCGAGGTCGAACTCAAGGAGCGCAAGGCGCGCATCGAGGACGCGATCTCGGCAACCAGGGCTGCCATCGAGGAGGGCATCATCGCCGGCGGTGGCGCGGTCCTGCTGCACGCGTCGTCCGCTCTCGACGGGCTGTCGCTGACCGGTGACGAGGCGACGGGTGCCCGGATCGTGGGCGCGGCGCTGGGCGAGCCGCTGCGGTGGATCGCGGCCAACGCCGGGCTCGAGGGCAACGTCGTCGTCGCCAAGGTGCGCGACCTGGGCGGCAACGAGGGCTTCGATGCCGCCACGGGCGAGTACGGGGATCTGTTCAGCAAGGGCATTGTCGACCCGGTCAAGGTGACCAAGGCGGCGCTGGCCAACGCGGCATCGGTTGCGTCGTTGCTGCTGACCACGCAGAGTCTGGTCGTCGACAAGCCTCAGGAGCCCGCAGAGCACACGCACAACGGGCATGCCCACGGTCACGGGCACAGCCACGGGCCGGGCTTCTGACACGCTCTCCGACGAGTTGTCCGTGAGTCGTGGTGCGGTAACGCACCGACGCGCGGACAACTCGCGGGGAGGCCCCTTTACGCCGACTTGGACGTAAGCAGAGCCTCGCGCTCCTCGGGGGAGAGCCCGCCCCACACCCCGTAGGGGTCGCGGGCGGCGAGCGCCCAGCTCAGGCAGTCAGTGAGTACCGGGCAGGCTCGGCAGATTTGCTTTGCCTGCTGTTCGCGGCGCCGGCGTGACGGGCCGCGCTCGTTCTCCGGGTGATAGAAGATCCGGGTATCTGCGCCCCGACATGCTGCGCGCCGTTGCCAGTCCCAGCCTCCCTGTTTCGGCACGGCCGGCGCAGGAACTCCCGCCATCGCTGTTCCCTCCGCCCGCAGACGTGACCTGAGGGAGCCGGTCGGCCCCTGCCCCATCCAAAGAGTGAGGCGGCGGAAGGTGACGCGGGAGAGTCTGGATCAGTGGCGGCGAGCCGCGGCCTTGGTCGCGTCGGTGTAGCCGCGCGCGTAGTCCCAGCTGACGAACGCATCGGGGTCCGGCTCGAACGCCGGCTCGTGCACGTGGGTGCGGCCCTCGCCGATCAGGGCGCGCAAGTTCGCCGCCATCAGCGCCCAGCTGAAGTAGTGCTGCTCACCGCAGTCGCCGCACTCGACGGCCACGCCGAGGATGCCCCGGGGCGCCAGTGCGCGGCGAAACTCGGTGAGCTCGGAGAGGTCGGCCAGCACCTCCGACCGCTCCTCGTCGCTCAGCGGCTCGATGGGTTCCGGACTGTCGAGGACGGCGGCCGGATCATGCGGGTCGTTGAGGAATGGGTCGACCGGACCGTCTTCCGACGTCATCTGGTTGGTCCCTCTTGGCCGCGAAGGTGCGCAGTCACGCCTCCACGGTAGAGCGTGACGGGGGCGGATGGCCAACCCGCCCCCGTCACGCCGCCTGATATGGGCCCCGGAGCGGCTGTCCTCAGGCCTCGGCGATGGCCGAAAGCGGGCGTGTGCGCGCCGCCCGGGCCGCCGGCCACAGCGCCGCCAGGACGCCGACAACCGCTGCGACAGCCAGGAACACTGCGGCCTGCCCCCACGGAACGCTCACCACGGACAGGCCCTGGTCGTGCAGCCGGTGGGTGAAAAGCGCCCCGAACGTCAGCCCCAGGGCCAGCCCCAGCACGGCGCCGAACACCGCGATGAGCAGCGACTCGACGTAGACCGTGCGCCGCACCTGGGCGCGCAGCATGCCGACCGCGCGCAGCATCCCGATTTCGCGCCGTCGCTCGACCACGGACAGCGCCAGCGTGTTGATGATGCCGAGGATGGCGATGATGATTGCCAGACCGAGCAGCCCGTACAGCAGCCCGAGCAAACTGTTCACCTGTGCGGCTTGCTGCCCCTTGAACTCGGCCTTGTTCTTGACGTCGACCGTGTAGTACGGATCGGTCACTTGCTCGATGGCGGCCCGCAGTGCCGTGGCGGACGTGCCAGGCGCGGCGTGCACGAGCGCCACGATGTCGTTGTAGCGGCTCGATGGCATCAGCGTGCGGTACGTATTGCCCGACACCATCCACGGGCCGAGCAGCTGGCTGTCGTCGTACACACCCGTGATCGTCGTCGTGACGGATGCCCCCCCGGGGGTGGCCAGCCGGATGTGGTCGCCGAGGTTCCAGTGCTTGTCCTTGGCGGTCGTACGCGAGATCTGCATGGCGTTTCCGGCCAGTGGGCCGCCGCCTTCGCGGTAGGTGACCTTGACGACGGCGCCGAGCGGGCCGTCGACACCCATGCCCTCCGAGTCGTTGCCATTGATCGTTGTGCGCACGTCGTGAAGCTGCGTCATGGACTGCACGCCTGGCACCTTCGCGGCTGCCATGACGGCCGGCAAAGGAACGTCGGTCTGGCCCGTACCCTCCAGTATGTAATCGGCGCGGACGTCGCTGTCGACGAGTGCGCTGACGCTCGACTTAAGGGACGCGCCGATAACCGCGATGCCACTGACCAGCATCAGCCCGACGGTGAGCGCGAATGCCGTGGCCGCAGTGCGTCGCGGATTGCGCATCGAGTTCGTCCGTGCAAGGCGCCCGATAGCGCCGAACGGACGACCGACGACCGCGCCGAGTCCGCCCACGACGTACCGCGACAGCCACGGGGCGAGAAGCAGCACACCCGCTCCGGTAATGAGCAGACCGAGACCGATGAACGCCGAGCCCGTGCCATCCGACGCTGCGGTCGCGCCGGCGACGGATGCAACAACCCCGCCGGCCACCACGAGCGCGCCCGCGATCGAGCGTCCGCGCAGCGATCGCGGCGCCGAAACGAACTCCTCGCGCATCGCCTCCACCGGAGCCGTCTTGGACGCGCGCCGTGCCGGCGTATACGCCGACACCAGCGTGACGACGATGCCTACGAGCAGCGCGACGATGACAGTGCGCGGGCTGATCACGAGCGGGCCGCTGGGCAAGCCGGCGCCCATTGCGTGAAGCACGGCGCGCAGCCCGAGTGCCAGGCCCAATCCACCGGCCACACCGAGCAACCCGCCGACCGCGCCGATGATCGTGGCCTCCAGCATTACCGAGCTGCGCACCTGGCGGCGCCCCGCTCCGATCGCCCGCAGCAGGGCCAGCTCGCGAACGCGCTGCGCAATGATCATCGTGAACGTGTTGTAGATGATGAACGTCCCGACGACGAGGGCGATAACACCGAACGCCAGTAGGAAAATGTTCACGAACGCCAGCGACTGCGAGACCGAGTTGCGGTCGTCCTTGCGGACCTGGTCGCCCGTCTTGGCGCGCAGATCGCTCGGTAGCTGTGCGGCAACGCGGTCGCGCAGTACCTGCTCCGAGACGCCGCTACCGGCGATGCTGACCGCGTCGACATGCGTCCCATCGGTGAACAGCCGTAACCCCTGAGCCTCGGTAAACTCGACGCCGACGTAGCCGCCGGTCTGGGTGTTGGTCTGGTAGATGCCGGTGACGGTCACATCGACGACGCCGTGCGTGGGCAGCACGACCTTGGTGTGATCGCCCACCCCGAGCTTCGATTTCTTCGCTGCCCCTTCATTGATCACAACCTGACCGAACACTGCCGGCGCGTGCCCGGCGACGAACGTCGGCGGCGCCTTGATCGAATTGCCGGGCGGGTTCCACAGTGAGCCCTGGCTCGGCGCGCCGCCGGAGTTCACCCGCTTGCCGTCCTTGCCGATAAGCACGAGCGGCGCGGTGGCCTCGAGCTGCACGGCGCGTACGCCCGGCACCGACCGGAGGCGATCTGCCAGCGCGATCGGCACGCCGGGGTCCGTCGGTCTCTGCGCGTCGACGCGGACGTCCACGCCTTTGTCCGCGTCACTGAAGATGCCGTTGAACGTGTGCTTGAGCGTGTCGGTGAACACGAACGATCCGGCGACGAACGCCGTCCCCAGAACGACCGAGATGACGGTCAGCGCCAGCCGCACCTTGTGCGCGACCAGGCTGCGCCGGGAAACCCGACGCATCGCCTTGCCCCCTAGCATCGTCATGCCTCCAGGCTCTTCATGCGGTCGAGGACGCCCTCGGCTGTGGGCCGGCGCATCTCGTCGACGATGCGTCCGTCGGCAAGGAACACGACCCGGTCGGCGTAGCTCGCCGCGTGCGGGTCGTGCGTCACGATCACGACGGTCTGGCCGAGCCGGTCGACGGCATCGCGCAGGATGCCCAGGACCTCGCCGCTCGAGCGCGAGTCAAGGTTGCCGGTCGGCTCGTCCCCGAAGATGATCTCCGGCTGGCTGATCAGGGCACGTGCGCACGCGACACGTTGCTGCTGCCCGCCGGACAACTCGGCGGGCCGGTGGTGCAGCCGGTCACCCAGGCCCAGGGTCTGCACGATCTGGCGCAGCCAGGCGGCATTCGGCCGGCGGCCCGCAATGTCGAGCGGCAGGGTGATGTTCTCGATCGCGGTAAGCGTCGGAACCAGGTTGTAGGACTGGAACACGAATCCGATGCGGTCGCGGCGGAGCTTGGTCATCTTCTTGTCGGACAGCGCGGAAAGGTCCGTCGCACCGACGGTGACCGTGCCGGACGTCGCGGTGTCGAGGCCGGCCAGGCAGTGCATGAGCGTCGACTTGCCCGACCCGGATGGCCCCATGATCGCGGTGAATTCACCGCCGCGAAACTCGACGGACACGCCGTCGAGGGCGCGCACGCCGGTGTCCCCGGAGCCATAGATCTTTACGAGATTGATTGCCCGGCAGGCGATGCCTGCGTCGATGGACGTGGTGATCGTCATGCATTCGAGCGTCGGGGGCAGAAGGCTTTCAGACCATACGGTTGTCCCCCCAGTCGACCCTGAATTTTGTTCGTGCTAGCGCGATCACCGATCAGGGTGGGCACCCACCGTACGATGAGTTATGGCCAACCCCGACCTGCCCCTTGGGCTGACCTTCGACGACGTCCTACTGCTGCCTGGCGAGTCCGACATCATCCCCAGCGAGGTCGACACCACCTCCCGTGTCAGTCGCAACATCCGAAGCCGTATCCCGATGCTCTCCTCGGCGATGGACACCGTCACCGAGGCGCGTATGGCCATCGCGATGGCCCGGCAGGGCGGCGTGGGCGTGTTGCACCGCAATCTGTCCGCAGACGAGCAGGCCGCGCAGGTGGACCTCGTCAAACGCTCCGAGGCGGGCATGGTGTCCAACCCGGTGACGTGCGCGCCGCACGCCACGCTCGCCGACGTGGAAGCGTTGTGCGCGCGCTACCGCATCTCAGGGGTGCCCGTGGTTGCGGACGACGGCGTGCTGCTCGGCATCGTCACGAACCGCGACATGCGCTTCGAGACCAACCACGCCCGCCTCGTCCGCGACGTGATGACGCCGATGCCGCTGGTCACCGCGCCAGTGGGCGTCAGCCGCGAGGACGCGCTGGCCCTGCTGGCCCACAACAAGATCGAGAAGCTGCCGCTGGTCGACGCCACCGGCCGGCTGACCGGGCTCATCACGGTCAAGGACTTCACCAAGAGCGAGGCATTCCCGCTTGCCACCAAGGACGCGCACGGACGGCTCGTGGTCGCCGCCGCGGTCGGGGTGGGCGAGGACGCGTACAAGCGTGCGCTCGGCCTGGTAGACGCCGGGGTGGACCTCCTGGTGGTCGACACCGCACACGGGCACTCGCGCGGCGTCGTCGACATGGTGGCCCGGCTCAAGCGCGATACGAGCGTGGACGTGGTCGGCGGCAACGTCGCCACGCGCGCCGGGGCGCAGGCGCTGGTCGACGCCGGCGCGGACGGCATCAAGGTGGGCGTCGGCCCCGGCTCGATCTGCACCACCCGGGTCGTTGCCGGCGTGGGCGTCCCGCAGGTGACAGCGATCATGGAGGCTGCGGCGGCAGCGCGCCCCGCCGGAGTGCCGGTCATCGGCGACGGCGGCCTGCAGTACTCCGGCGATATCGTCAAGGCGCTCGTTGCGGGTGCCGACACCGTGATGCTCGGCTCGCTGCTCGCCGGGTGCGAAGAGTCGCCGGGTGAGCTGATCTTCATCAATGGCAAGCAGTTCAAGACATACCGCGGCATGGGATCGCTCGGCGCGATGCAGACGCGTGGGCAGAAGCAGAGCTACTCACGTGACCGTTACGGGCTGCAGGATGTCGCCGACGACGACAAGCTGGTCCCTCAGGGGGTCGAAGGCCAGGTGCCCTATCGCGGACCGCTCTCCGCCGTGGCCCACCAGCTGGTCGGCGGCTTGTCCGCGGGCATGGGCTTCGCCGGCGCGCGCACGATTCCCGAACTCCAGGAGCGTGGGCAGCTGATTCGCATCACTGCGGCCGGGCTCTCGGAATCGCACCCGCATGACATCCAGATGACCGTCGAGGCGCCGAACTACTCCAGCCGCTGACGTTCCGTAGCAGATCGATGCCCTAGGGCCACTAGTGCCTGAGGCGGACGAGATAACGACGGCATAACGGGACACTGTGCTGTGGGATCAGTCACCCCGCCACGGGTCTACGCTTCCTGCACCCGAGCCAGGACACGGGTGCCAGCGTGGCTGCGCTGGGCGCGACAACGCAATGAGGAGGAGTCGTGCGGTATCGCTCGATCATGGCCGCGGTGGTGGCCGTGGCGGTCACTGCGCTTTCTGTGAGCGCTTGTAAGAGTTCGAAGAGCAGCAGCGGTGGCGGGACCACTGCTAACACCGGTGGGGGCGGCGGAAGTGGCAGCGCGAAGACGCTCACCATTTCCACGGACCTGCCGATGCAGGGCGCATCTGCGGATGCGTCGCAGGACACCGTTCGTGCCATCCAGTTGTATCTGAGCCAGGTCAATCACAAGGCCGGCAACTACACGATCCAGTTGAAGACCTACGACGACTCGACGGCGGCGGCTGGTAAGTGGGATGAGGCGACGTGCGCGAACAACGCGCAGGCGCACGTGGCGAACACCAACGAGGTCGCGGTGATGGGCACCTACAACTCCGGGTGCGCGCTCATTGAGGTCCCGGTGTTGAACGCGGCGCCGATGCTGATGGTCTCGCATGCGAACACCAACCCCGGCCTGACCAAGAAGTGGGATCCGGGCACACCGGACAAGTACTACCCAAGCGGTAAGCGCAACTACGCCCGCGTGATCACTACGGACGACTACCAGGGCTCGGCGGCGGCGGACTTCGCCATGCAGGACCTGAAGGTCAAGAAGTGCTTCGTGCTGAACGACAACGAGATCTACGGTCAGGGCGTCGCAGAAGCATTCGTCAACCGCGCCAAGACCGACGGCATCACGATTCTCGGCAACAAGGCATGGGACGCCAAGCAGCCCAGCTACGCGGCGATCTTCCAGAACATCAAGACCATGAACCCGGACTGCGTCTACTTCGGTGGCATCTACGACAACAACGGTGGCCAGCTCATCAAGGACAAGTTCTCCGTGCTGGGTGACAACACCAAGGTCAAGCTGCTGGCACCGGACGGCTTCACCGGCTACCCGCAAGAGGACGCGCAGCCGCAGGCGCAGGGCATGTACCTGACGTTCGCCGGTCTGGCGACCTCGGAACTGGTCAAGAACGGTGGTGCGGCGCAGCAGCTGATCACCGCCTACAAGGCGAAGTACGGTTCTGAGCCGCGGACCAACTACGCGCTCTACGGCGTGGCGGCGATTCAGGTCATCCTGGCCGCCATCGCCAAGTCCGACGGAACGCGGCAGAGCATCGTCAACCAGGTGTTCAACGGTAGCGGGATCGACATCCCGGCCTCCCAGTCGGTGATCGGCAAGGAGATCAAGATCGATCCACAAACCGGTGACACCAACAACAGGGACATCTCGATTGAGATAATGAAGAACAACCAGGAGACGTACCTGAAGGGGCAGCCCGTAACGTGAGTCAGCCGTGGGGCCCGGATAGTCACTTCTGACTGTCCGGGCCCCCATACTGTCTGACCACATCTGAGCCCGCTGCCCGCAGAAGTCCTTGCGCGACCTCGGGCGGACGAGAGAAGGTTGCGCCCATGAGCGACGCTCGCGGAGCGAATGAGGGTCGTGTGATCACGATCCGGCCATTGAGGGCCGAAAGGAGGAACGGGTAGTGACATCCACGGTTGCCACGGCGGGCCTCCTCAAGCCGAAGGTGCGCGTCGGGGAAGCGGTCGAGCGTGTTGTCGGCTGGCTGATCATCCTTGGCATCGCCGCGTGGATCATCTACAACTTCGTCGATGCGCCCAAGCAGTGCGTGAGCGTGCTGCTGACAGGTCTGAACAACGGTGCGCTGTACGCGCTGGTGGCCCTCGGTTACACGTTGGTGTACGGGATCATCGAGCTGATCAACTTCGCGCACGGCGACCTGTTCATGCTGGGGACGATCTTCAGTGCGCACTTCCTGGTCGACTGGCTCGGTTTCACCTCTCCTAGCCTGAACGCAACACTGGCGTTGATCTTGACGTTCATCGTGACGATGATCTTTTGCGCGGCCATAAACATGGGAGCTGAGTTCTTCGCCTACCGGCGGCTGCGACGTGCACCGAAGCTGGCGCCGCTGATCACCGCGATCGGGCTGAGCTTCGTCTTCCAGAACATCGGCCTCAAGTGGAACGGCTCAACGCCGCAGCAGTGGCCCAGCGTGATCAGCACCGGCGGTTTCACCGTCGGCGGCGTGCTGGTGCGGTGGTCGCTGATCGTCACCCTCTGCGTCACGGCGCTGCTGTTGTTCATCTTGACCTTCATCGTGCAACGCACCCGGCAGGGCAAGGCGATGCGGGCCACCGCACAGGACCAGGACGGCGCCCGCCTGATGGGCGTCAACGTCGACCGGACGATCTCATTCACGTTCGCGCTCGGGGGCGCTGCGGCCGGCGCCGCAGCCGTGCTCTCGGTACAGACGCTCGGCACGACCCGGTACGACCAGGGCTTCCAGTTCGGGCTGATCGCGTTCACCGCCGCGGTGCTCGGCGGCATCGGCAACCTGGTAGGCGCCGTGGTCGGCGGCGTGCTGATCGGCATCATCCAGGCCTTCAACGACGGCTTCCCGCACGGCTTCGGTCAGGAGTGGTCGCAGACGGTGGTCTTCTCGATCCTGATCCTGCTGCTGGTGTTCAAGCCAGAAGGCTTATTCGGGCAGAGAACGACGGAGAAGGTATAGCCATGTCGACGTCTACCGCCACGCTCCCTCCCCGTCGGCACCGCGACATCGGCTCTTACGCATGGCCGATCGGCTTCGCAGCCGCGGTAGTGGTGCTGTTCGTGTTCTATCGCTACTGGCTGCCGAACATAGCGAACTCCGGCGAGAAGTTCGTCGCCGACTGGTTCCCGATCACGACGATCAACCTGTGTGTGATCTGGGCCATCATGGCCATCGGCCTGAATATCGTCGTGGGTTACGCGGGCCTGCTCGACCTCGGCTACGTGGCGTTCTGGGCGATCGGCTCGTACACGGGCGCGTGGCTGATGTCGTCGCAGTTCTACCAGGTGAATGTGCACTTCGGTGCGCCCTCGTCGCTCGGCCCGGACGCGCCGGGCATCCACTTCAGCTTCTGGTTGGTGCTGGTCGCCGGCGCGGCGTTGTGCGCACTCATGGGCGTGATCATCGGTGCGCCGACGTTGCGGCTGCGCAGCGACTACCTGGCGATCGTGACGCTCGGCTTCGGTGAGATCATCCCGCAGGTGTTCCAGAACGGCGACCAGGAGCACATGCACTTCAACCTGACCAGTGGCACCAAGGGCATCGGACCCATCGACCCGATCGGCACCGGCTGGCTCTCGAACCTCAAGGGGGTCGACCCCGCCCTCGGCCTGAGCGGCTACGAACTGCCCTACAAGTTCCTCGTGTACGCGCTGGTCGCGGCGTTCTGCGTCTTCGTCTCGCTGCGGATCCGGCGCGGCCGGCTCGGCCGAGCGTGGCTAGCCATCCGCGAGGACGAGTTGGCGGCGAGCATGATGGGCGTCTCGCTGGTCAAGACGAAGCTGTCGGCGTACGCGGTGGGCGCCGTTTTCGGCGGGCTCGGCGGCGTCTGCTACGCGACGCTGGTCGGCAGCGTGTTCCCGAACTTCAGCTTCAACTTCTCGATCACGATTCTGCTCATGGTGGTGCTCGGCGGCATGGGCAACGTCTGGGGCGTCATCCTCGGCGCACTCCTGATCGCCTGGATCAACTACACGGGGCTCGCCCAGTTCGGCAACTGGTTCAACAACCAGTTCAGTACGAATGTGAACTTCACATCGTGGAACTTCATGATCTTCGGCGTCATTCTCGTGCTGATGATGCTGTTCCGCCGCGAGGGCCTGCTGCCGGAGTCGCGCACCCGGCTCATCATGCGCGAGCCGGCGCGCACCGAACTCGAGGCGGTCGGTGCTGACATCGAGGCGGCCGAGGCGGAGGAGGTCCCCATCACTGGCGAGACCGAGGAGGAGCTGGTCGCAGCCGAACATGCACCGCGTGATGGAGACTCGTCATGACCGCGCCAGTTGAGCAGGAGGCCCGGGTCGGAGTCGACGCGCTTCGCGCGGAGCAGATCGTCATCGCGTTCGGTGGCCTGGTCGCGGTCAACGACGTGTCGTTCAATGTGCCGGAAGGCGGCATCGTCAGCCTCATCGGTCCGAACGGCGCGGGCAAGACGACGTTCTTCAACGTGCTGACCGGCCTGTACCGCCCGACCGCAGGGCGAGTGTACCTCGGTGACCAGGACGTGACCGGCAAGGCGCCGCACAAGATCGCCTCCCTGGGTTTGGCCCGCACCTTCCAGAACATCCGGTTGTTCAACCTCATGACGGCTGAGGAGAACGTCATGGTGGCGATGCATTCGCATCTGCACTCGGGCATCACCAGCACGGTGTTCCGCATGCCCTGGCAGCGTCACGAGGAGCGGCGCGCACACAATGCATCGCGCGACCTCCTCGAGTTCGTCGGCATCGCCAAGGTGCGTAACGAGTATGCCCGCAACCTGTCATACGGCGACCAACGCCGGCTCGAGGTCGCCCGCGCCCTCGCGCTGGAACCGAAGGTGCTGCTCCTGGACGAACCGACCGCGGGTATGAACCCGCAGGAGTCGGCGCGGTTCGTCGACTTCGTGCATCGGGTCCGCGACGAGAAGGCGGTGTCGGTATTGCTGATCGAGCACGACATGAGCGTCGTGATGCGGGTCAGCGAACGGATCACCGTTCTCGACCGGGGCGAACGGATCGCCGAGGGCGGCCCTGACGACATCCGCGCGAATGACCGTGTCGTCGAGGCGTACCTCGGCAAGAGCGGCACACGTGACCAAGGGAGGCGCTCGTGACCGCGGCAGAGACCGCGCCACTGACGACGCGACGGGGCGACGGCGCCGAGCCGATGCTCGAACTGCGCAACCTACAGGTCAGTTACGGCAACATCGCCGCGGTCAAGGGCCTGAACGTCGATGTCTACCCAGGAGAGATCGTCACGCTGATCGGCGCGAACGGCGCGGGCAAGTCGACCACGCTGCGCACGATCTCCGGGCTGCTGCGTCCCCGCAACGGCGAGGTGGTATTCAACGGCCGCAAGATCAACGGTATGCACGGCCACCTGGTTGTCAGGCGCGGCATCTGCCACTCGCCGGAGGGCCGTCGCATCTTCCCGCGCATGACCGTGTCCGAGAACCTCGATCTGGGCGCGTTCTTGCGTAACGACACCGACGGCGTCGCGCAGGACCGCCAGCGGGTGATCGAGCTGTTCCCGGTGCTCGGCGAGCGGCTGTCGCAGAAGGCGGGCACGCTCTCCGGCGGCGAGCAGCAGATGCTCGCCGTGGGGCGCGCCCTGCTCGGCAACCCGAAGCTGCTGCTGCTCGACGAGCCGTCGATGGGGCTCGCGCCCGTACTCGTCGACCTGATCTTCCACACCATCCAGCAGATCCGTGACCAGGGCGTCACCGTGCTGCTCGTCGAGCAGAACGCACTTGCCGCCCTGGAGATCGCCGACTACGCGTACGTGCTCGAGTCCGGGAACCTCACCCTGCAAGGCCCGGCGGAGCACCTGCTCCAGGACGACAGCGTCACACGCGCATACTTGGGCGGTTAATCCTCCCGGCCATACTGCACAAGGCAGACTCTGCTTATGCCTGAGACCGTCGAGATCGGCTTAGGGCGTAGTGCCCGTCGCGGCTACCACCTGGACGAGATCGCCCTCGTCGCGACGCGGCGCACGCGGGGCTCGGCCATGGTGTCGACGTCCTGGCAGATCGACGCGCACACGTTCGAGCTGCCGCTGGTGGCTGCCCCGTCCGACGCAGTCGTGTCGCCGGCCACGGCGGCGGAGGTCGAACGGCTGGGCGGGCTGGCCGTGCTCGACGGCGAGGGGCTGTGGACGCGCTACCCCGACGCCGAGGAGCAACTTGCGGCGCTGTCTACCGACCAGGCCAGCTTGCAGGCCGTCTACGCCAAGCCGGTGTCACCAGACCTGCTGCAGCAGCGCATCGGCGAACTGCGCGACGCAGGCGTGCGTGTGGCGGTGCGCCTGTCGCCGCAGCACACTGTCGAACTGGCGCCGCATGTGCTCGCGGCGGGCGTCGACCTGCTGGTCATCCAGGGCACGGTGATCTCTGCCGAGCACGTGGCGTCGCGGGGCGTTCCTGGCCTGAACCTCAAGACGTTCACGGCTGAGCTCGATATCCCGGTCATCGTCGGCGGCTGTGGCAACTATCAGACGGCGATGCACCTCATGCGCACCGGAGCTGCCGGCGTGATCGTCGGCTACGGGGCACATCTCGGTTCCACGACGCACACCGCGCTGGGCATCGACGTGCCGATGGCCACGGCGATCGTCGACGCGGCCGCGGCGCGCCGCGACTACCTGGACGAGACGGGAGGCCGGTACGTCCACCTGATCGCGTACGGCGATCTCGACACCGGCGGCGACATCGCGAAGGCGCTGGCCTGTGGGGCCGACGCGGTCATGCTCGGCTCGGCGCTGGCCGGTGCCGCGGACGCGCCGGGAGCGGGGCGCTACTGGGATCCGACCGCGGCGCACCCCCGGGTGCCGCGCTCAGCTGTGGTCGAGTTGGACGGTACTGAGCGGCCTTCGCTCGATGAGTTGCTGCTCGGTCCGACCAGCGACCCGAGCGGCGAGCGCAACCTCTTCGGCGCGGTCCGCCGGGTAATCGGCAAGTGCGGGTACTCGTCGGTGAAGGAATTCCAGAAGGCGGAGCTCATCCTCGTGTCGCCGCGCTGAGCTCAGATCCAGTCCTTCCGGCGGAACAGAATGTACAGCGAGACTGCGATTGCAATCATGATCCCGACGCTGGTCCAGAACCCCCAGTGCATACCGAACCCTGGGTACGGAACGTTCTGTCCGTAGAATCCGGTGACCGCTGTCGGAACCGCAATGATCGCCGCCCAGGCCGTGAGTTTTTTCATGATCGTGTTCAGCCGTGAGTCCGCTAGCGACAGGTTGGTCTCGAAGATCGAACTGATCATGTCCCGCAGCGACTCCGTCCACTCTGTGGCGCGGAGCACGTGGTCGTAGAGATCGTCGTAGTAGGGCTCGAGTTCCGGATGCGTACCGTCGGCACGGCGCATCACCGCGTTGACGAGATCGCGCATCGGGAGGATGACGCGGCGCGCCTCGACCAGCGCCTTGCGCAGCGCGTAGGAGCGCACCTGCACCTCTCGCACGGTCGAGCGCGTCTCGTCGAACAGGATGTCCTCGATCCCCTCCATCTCGTCGTCGAGGGCCTCGATCGCGGCAAAGTGCCCGTCCACCAAGACGTCGAGCAGCCCGTACACCAGTGCCTTCGGCCCGAATTTGATCAGATCGGCGTTCTCGTCCCAGGCGGCGACAACGCGATCCATATCGATGTCGTCGCTCTGCCGGACCGTGACGAGTGCGTTCCTGAGCACGAACGCCGACAGTTGGTACGCGTCCAGCTCAGCGGTTTCCCGGTTGAAGGAAACGTCATACGCCGCAAGGAACATATGCGTCGCATACCGGCTCGCCTTGGGCCGCTCACGCTTCTCGACGGCGTCTTCGACAGCGTGCGGATCGAGGCTGAGTTCGTCGGCCAGCGCGTTCAGCCGAGCCCGGTCCGGCGAGCAGAGATCGACCCACACGAGACAATCCGGCTCTTCGAGGTAGTCGGAGATCTGCTCGAACGGGAAGTCGTCCGTCTCGACGACGCCGCCTCGCCAAACCCGCATGCGCACGTCGTGCTCCATTGGGCCATCTTGCCCGCATCTCGCCATGCCGTGCTTGTGGGAGGCGACACCCATCTCACAGAGCGCCGCGTAACTTTCGTTTCATGACGGGGTGGGAGGCGGGGCAGCTGCCCGATCTTTCGGGACGCACGGCGATAGTTACGGGTGCGAACTCGGGGATCGGCTGGCAGGTCGCGAAGCAGCTCGCGCGCCATGGTGCGCGGGTTGTGCTGGCCTGCCGGGACATCGGCCGCGCCAAGCAGGCCGCGGCGCGCATCCAGGGCACCGGTCTGCCGGTCGATGTCGAGGTCGCCGAGCTCAACCTTGCGGACATGGCGTCGGTGCGCGCGTTCGGCGAAGCCTGGCAGGAACCGGTGCAGCTGCTCGTGAACAACGCCGGCGTGATGGCGCCGCCGCGTCGAGCATCCACACGTGACGGGTTCGAGCTCCAGTTCGGCACCAACCACCTCGGCCACTTCGTACTGACCGGACTGTTGCTGCCGTGGCTGCTCCGCAACGCCGACGCGCGCGTGGTCACCATGTCGTCGCTCGCCCACTTCGGTGGCCGCGCCGACGTGCTGTACGGGAACGACACGGGCTCGTACCGTCCGCAGCGGGCGTACTCGAACTCCAAGCTGGCCAACGTCCTGTTCGCGCTGGAGTTGCAGCGCCGTGCGGCTGCATGTGGGGCGCCGTTGACGTCGACGGCCGCGCACCCTGGGATGTGCGGAACCGGGCTGTTCTCGGACCCTGAGGGGATCGGGGCGATCCGGGTCGTGCGCGCGTTCGGCCCGGCGTTCGTCAGGGTGTTCTTCCAGTCCGCGGCGGCCGGCGCGGTGCCCGTGCTCTATGCCGCTACCGTGGCCGAGCCCGGCTCGTACACCGGGCCGCAGCATTTCCGCGAAACCCGCGGACCGATCGGCCCGGCGCGGCTGTCCCGGGTCGCCAGCGACGAGTCGCTGGCCCGGCGGTTGTGGAGCGTCAGCGAGGAGATGACGGGCTTTCGTTACCCCTGGCGGTCCGGCTGAAGTCTTCTCGGCTCCGTAGAATCCGGGCATGCAGCCGGACCTCGTCCTCGTCGTCGACTACGGCGCGCAGTACGCCCAGCTGATCGCCCGCCGGGTGCGCGAGGCGCACGTCTACTCCGAGATCGTGCCGCACACGACGCCTGTTGCTGAGCTGCTCGCGCGCAGGCCTGCGGCGATCGTGCTGTCCGGCGGGCCGTCCAGCGTGTACGAGCCCGGCGCGCCGCAGTCGGATCCCGCGCTGTTCGAGGCGGGCGTCCCCGTGTTCGGCATCTGCTACGGGTTCCAGGCGATGGCGGCGGCGCTCGGCGGCGAGGTCGCCAACACCGGGGGCAGCGAGTTCGGCCGCACGACGCTTTCCGTCACCGATCCCGGGACGCTGCTGCACGGGCTGCCGCCCAGGCAGCAGGTCTGGATGAGCCACGGCAACGAGGTCACCCGGGCGCCGGCCGGGTTCACCGTCACCGCGTCCTCGGCGGGTGCTCCGGTCGCCGCCTTCGAGGATGTGACGCGATGCCTCGCCGGCGTGCAGTTCCACCCCGAGGTGCTGCACACCGAGCACGGGCAGGCCGTGCTGCGGCATTTCCTGTACGACATCGCCAAGGTCCGGCCGCAGTGGACCGAGGCGAACATCATCGACGAGCAGGTGGCATCCATCCGCGCTCAGGTCGGCGGCAAGCGGGCGATCTGCGGGCTGTCCGGCGGCGTCGACTCGGCCGTCGCAGCGGCGCTCGTACAACGGGCCATTGGAGACCAGCTCACGTGCGTGTTCGTCGATCACGGCCTGTTGCGCGCGGGCGAGGCAGAGCAGGTCGAGCGCGCCTTCGTCGCAGCCACCGGAGTACGACTCAAGGTCGTCGACGCCGCGGGGCAATTCCTCGACGCACTGGCCGGCGTCGTCGACCCCGAAGAGAAGCGCAAGATCATCGGACGAGAGTTCATCAGGGCGTTCGAGCAAGCGGCTCGTGAGGTGGTCGTCGCCGCCGGTGGAGCCGTCGAGTTCCTGGTCCAGGGGACGCTCTACCCGGATGTGGTCGAGTCCGGTGGCGGCACCGGCGCCGCCAACATCAAGAGCCACCACAACGTGGGCGGGCTGCCGCCCGACTTGCAGTTCGGGCTGATCGAACCGCTGCGCGCGCTGTTCAAGGACGAGGTGCGGCGAGTGGGGGAGCAGCTCGGACTGCCCGCCGACATCGTGTGGCGGCAGCCGTTCCCCGGGCCAGGACTTGGCATTCGCATCGTCGGCGAGGTGACCGCCCAGCGGCTGTCGGTGCTGCGCCGCGCCGACGCCATCGCACGCGCCGAGCTCACAGCCGCGGGCCTCGACCGCGACATCTGGCAGTGCCCGGTGGTGCTGCTCGCCGACGTCCGTTCGGTCGGCGTCCAGGGCGACGGCCGCACCTACGGCCATCCTGTGGTGCTGCGGCCCGTGTCGTCCGAGGACGCCATGACGGCCGACTGGACACGGGTGCCGTACGACGTGCTGGAACGGATCTCCACCCGGATCACCAACGAGGTGCGCGAAGTCAACCGCGTCGTGCTGGACGTGACCTCCAAGCCGCCTGCCACGATCGAGTGGGAGTAGCAGCCTGCGAAGGAGGGCGGTGCGCGGCTCGCGGCGCTAGCGTTGGGGCATGACCTCGTGGATTGCCGCGGCAAATCCCCGCGGCGCGCCGACCGACGTCGAGTGCTCGCACCTGTCCACGATCGCGGACGTGCAGCCGTCCACGACCGAGGGATGTGAGGACTGCCTGCGCGAGGGCAGCACCTGGGTGCACCTGCGCGAGTGCCTCGAGTGCGGGCACGTCGGCTGTTGCGACAACTCGCCGCGCCGGCACGCCACCGCGCATTGGCACGCGAGCGAGCATCCGATCATGCGCTCGTTCGAGCCCGGCGAGCAGTGGGGATGGTGTTACGCGGACGAGCTGTTCCTCGTCCCGGGCTGACGTTTGCTCCCCATGCGAGTGGCCATCTCTGCAATAACGAGGTCCACTGGTAATAGGGGAGGTGAATGCGGTGCGTCGTCGGCAGCTCATCGGGGCGTTCTGCCTGGTGCTGCTGGCCGGAGGGTGTGCATCCTCGTTGCACCGCAGTACGTCGCCCCCGATGACGAACGCTCCCGCGACGGGCGCGCCGACCACGCCGCCGCGTGCTGTGGCGATGCCGGCGGCATGCAAATCCTGGCATTGCCACGCCCTCCAGACGCGGCAACTGGGCAACGGCGCTGCCGTGACGCTGTGGGTCGCGCCCAGCGAGCAGAACTTCCGCAGCCGACCGGTGCTGTCACTCACCGACGACGGCGTGGCAGTGCAGTGGTGGACCCTGCCCAAGGGCGACGGCTGGAACGGCTCGCTGACCTGCCTCGCCACCTCGCAGCAGCCCAACTGCGTGATCGTCGACAGCGACGGCATGCACGCGAGCGTCGCCGAGATGGTGCTGCTGCGCGACGGACGCCTCGTGCACACCGGCGAAGCGGTGGGCGATGCGCCGGGCATGAAGGCCGTCGATCTCGACCAGGACGGCTACCTCGACGTGATCAGCACCGTGAACGACTACACCCCGAACTTCGCGCAGGGCCACAACTACTGGCAGACGCTCCGGTATTCGGGCGGGCGGTTTGTGGTTACCGGCTGCGCGTTACAGCAGCAGGGCTTGCCGGCGCCGGTGCAGTTGCTCAACGGGGACTGCCCGCCCGCGCCCTGACCAGTTCTCGGCGAAGTGCGCGGCGCTGTGCCCGCACGTCACGGCGTGTGGTCGATCTCCAGCTGACCGGCCGTGATCTGGACATCGACCGTCAGCGCGTCAGGAGACGCCGTGGTGATCGGGTCGCCGGTGACGTTCATGCCGTTCGAGTCGTCACGACCGTCGATCTGGACGCTGCCCAGATGGATATTCGAGTGCACATTCGCCGGCAGGGACCGGGGAAGCAGCAGCCGCACCTCGCCACCGGCCAGCCGGACGTGCACGGTTCGGGCGGTGTCGAGCGCAGGCAGCGCGGTCAGATCGAGCGTGGTCCGGCCGAACGCGTGGTGATACGTGTCCTGCAACTGCGCGGCGGAGCGCGGCGTGTAGTAGTTGTCTCCGGAGCCGTCATGCAGGCTGGCCCGGCTGCTCGCGAACACGAACAGGCCAATGGCCACCGGGACGAGCAGCAGTGACAGCCACCAGATCGGCCGGCCCAGCAACGCGCCAACCACGAGGCCGACGACGACGACGAGCAGGACCGCCCAGAAGTAGATCGGGATCGCGATGCCCGTCGTGGCGTCGATGATGCCCAGGACGGTCAGCACCACGACAATCGCGCCTAGCGTGCCCCACCGCACCGGTGCCGACCGGCGGCGCCGCTCGCGCGCGGCCGCGCGGGCCTCGGCGACCCACGGTGCTGGCGTGTCAACTTGTGCGGGCACGCCAGGTTGTGGTGTCACCGCCGGTGGCGGCGGGCCTTGCGTCGGCCGGCGGGACAGCGCGCCGGCCAGCACGAGTGCGGCGAGCAGGATCGGCAGGAACATCCACGGCAGGAATCGCCACGGTGCCCACCAGCTGAACAGCACGGCCCATACGACAGTCGCCGCAATGACAATCAGCACCCATTTCGGGGCGCTGCTGCGCCGCCCGCTGCCCATCAGCCGGTCGATCGGCGCGTGGGCGGCGCCCTGTTCCGGAATGGCGGCCCAGGCGATGACGTACGCAAGGATGCCGGCGCCGCCGAAGAATGCCGTGGTTGCGAAGAGTACGCGGAATATCACGGGATCGATGCCGAAATAGTCGCCGAGTCCGCCCGACACACCGGCCGCGACCCGGTTGGTGTCGCTGCGGCGCAGCAGTCGCGGTGTGGCCGGCGGCGGAGCCTCGGGCGGCGGGGGCGGTGTCAGGTCAGGCGGAGGCGGCGGGGTTGGCGGCGTCTCGAATGTTGACGTCATGTGACGAGGATGGGCCCGCGGCGGGCCGGCCGGCATCGGGCACGCCCCTGAAACGACCCTGAGATTCAGGTTCCGGGCGGTGCCTGATGCGCGCGCACATCGGCCTGCCGGAATATGGTGTCGTGGCCGAGAACGCGCTGGCAGTCCCACGCCTGTACCGGCGCGCCGATCACAAGGTGCTGGGCGGCGTCGCCAGCGGCATTGCCGATCATCTGCGCATATCGCCCGCACGGGTGCGCGTGGTGTTCATCCTGCTCACCTTCGCCAACGGCCTGGGAATCATCCTGTACGGCGCGTACTGGATCGTGGTGCCGACGCCGCCGGGCACCGAACGGCCGACCCGGTTCGCCGACTGGCTGCGCTACGTCGTCGGCGTCGTCATGGTTGCCGGCACGGTATTCACGGTGGCGCGGACGCTGCCGCCGTTGGGCCAGTTACTGATCCCCGCGACGCTGGCGATCTTCGGCGGCGCGCTCATCTGGCGTCAGGCCAGCGAGACGCAGCGTATGGAGTGGCGCCGCACAACGCTAGGTGGGACCGGGCGTATTCGGCTCGTGCTGGGAGCGGCCCTCGTCGTCGCGGGCGGTGTGGTGGTGGTCGCCCGGGCCAACGCGTCCGGCGTGACGGTAGCCGTGCTCGCAGTCGTCATGACCGTGATCGGGTTGGCGCTGCTCACCGGTCCATGGTGGGTGCGGATCGTTTCCGATCTGGGTCAGGAGCGCAGCGAGCGCATCCGGTCCCAGGAACGCGCCGAACTCGCCGCGCACCTACACGACTCGGTGCTCCAGACGCTGGCACTGATCCAACGCAACGCGTCCTCTCCGCGCGAGGTGACGCGACTGGCCCGCGGCCAGGAGCGCGAGCTCCGTACCCTGCTGTACGGCGCACGAGCTGCGTCCGGCCAGCTGAGCGAGGCGCTACGTGGCGCCGCCGGCGAGGTCGAGGACGCCTACGCAATCAAGGTGGACGTCGTCGTGGTCGGGGACGCACCGCTCAACGACCGGCTCGGGGCACTGGTTGCCGCCTCTCGCGAGGCTCTCGTCAACGCCGCGAAGCACGCAGGTGTCGAGACGGTCTCGCTGTACGCCGAGGTCGAGGACGGCGCCTGCCTGTGCTTCATCCGGGACCGGGGCTCCGGTTTCGACCCCGCCGCCGTCGGGGAAGATCGGCACGGGCTGCGTGGCTCGATCATCGGCCGCGTCGAGCGGCACGGCGGCCAGGTGAGTGTCCGGTCGAGCCCCGGCGCCGGCACCGAAGTGGAGATCAGGATGCCCAAATGACCACTGTCTTTCTTGTCGACGACCACGCCATGTTCCGCGCCGGTGTGCGTGCCGAGCTGGGCCAGTTCGTGCAGCTGGTGGGTGAGGCCGGCACCGTCGCCGACGCAGTCGCCGGCATACGCGACAAGCGGCCCGATGTGGTGCTGCTCGACGTCCACATGCCCGACGGTGGCGGGCTGGCGGTGCTCGCCGGCGTGGCGACGGAGGTGCCAGACACGCGATTCCTGGCGCTTTCCGTGTCGGACGCTGCCGAGGACGTCATCGCCGTGATCCGGGCCGGTGCCCGGGGTTACGTCACGAAGACGATCTCCGCGGCGGAGTTGGCCGACGCGGTGCGCCGGGTCGCCGACGGCGATGTGGTGTTCAGCCCACGGCTGGCCGGGTTCGTGCTGGACGCCTTCCGCGACGCCCCGGTGGTGCCATCGGTCGACCCCGAACTCGACCAGCTGACGCCCCGCGAGCGCGAGGTGTTGCGGCTACTGGCCCGCGGCTACGCCTACAAAGAGATTGCAGCCGAGCTGTATATCTCCATCAAGACCGTCGAGACGCACGCCTCGAATGTGCTGCGCAAGCTGCAGCTCTCGAGCCGGCACCAGCTCACCCGGTGGGCCGCCGACCGCCGTATGTTGTAACCGCGATGTAGGCGACCAACGCCGATTCGGGGGCCCGCGCCGGCGCTGGCAGGCCGGCGGCGCCCAGCACTGCACCCGTGGACTCCGTGTCGTGTCCATCCCACGAGCCCGGCCCCCGCACATCCGCGACCCGGTACGTGAGTCCCGGGTCGAGCCCGGGCACGCGGAACGCCGGAGGTTCGTGCACCGTCTCGTCCAGCTGCACGTACCAGAACAGCGCCTCGGCGCGATCGGCGGACACCACCCCGTACACCAGCACGCCATGTTCCGGGACGTCGACCCGCACCAGCCGTCCGCTGTGCAGCAACCCGCGATGCTGCTTATAGACGTCGATCCACTGCGCCAGCTCGTCGAGCTCGGCGGGCGTCGCCTCGGCCAGGTTCCACTGGATGCCGAACTGCCCGAAGAGCGCGGTCGCCGCCCGGAACGCCAGCGACGACACCCGCCCGGTCTGATGCGAGCGCGCGGCGGCGACATGCGCGCCGAGGAACTCGAGCGGCACGAGCAGCGCGGACCAGCGCTGCACGTGTTGACGAGTCAGCGGATCCGTGCCGTCCGACGTCCACACACTGGCGAACCGTTCCAGCACCTCGAGGTCCACGCGCCCGCCGCCGGAGGCACAGCTTTCCCACTCGATGCCCGGATGCCGTCGCCGCAGCTCGTCGGCCAGCGCGTAGAACGCCAGCGTCTGGGCGT
>JBPYES010000399.1:0-2768 GCA_051984825.1 Jatrophihabitantaceae bacterium | reverse complement strand
TTCGCCGGGGCGGTTGCGGGGCTGCCCGACGCGGTTTCGCCGGTCCTGGTCGCCGACATCGGCGGCGGCTCCACCGAGCTGGTACTGGGCAACGGCGAGCTCCGCTCGCACAGCATGGACATCGGCTGCGTCCGCATGACCGAGCGCCATCTGCGCGCGGATCCGCCGAGTGCCGAGCAGATCGCGGCCACCGTGGCCGACGTGCGTGCGGCCATCGGAGAGGCGGCGCGCGACGTGCCGATAGCGCAGGCCGCGACGTTCGTCGGAGTGGCGGGAACGGTCACCACCGTGGCCGCGATCGTGCACGAGCTGCCCAGCTACGATCCGGCGGCCATCCACGGCTCGACGATGACCGCCGCAGAGGTCGCCGACGTCACCGCCCGATTGCTCGCGATGACGCACGATCAACGGGCGGCGCTGCCGGTCATGCATCCAGGACGGGTTGACGTAATCGGCGGTGGCGCGCTGATCCTGCGCGAGCTCGTCGCAGCGGCCGGCGTCTCGTCCGTGGTGGCCAGCGAGCACGACATCCTGGACGGCATCGCGATGAAGCTGATCTGACCGCTGGTGAGACGCTCGCTGCTATGTGGTTGGGTTCCTTTGTGTCCGGTTTTCCTGTTGCCGCGCGAGCTGTCGTCGCGCCGGTTAACGCTTTGGCGGCGAAGTGCCGACACGGAGCCAGGTGGTCTAGACCAATCTCGCCGGGGCGTGTACCTTCCTCGGCATGCTGAGCGCGAGACGTGCAGGGACGGGCTCTTGAACGCGCATAAGACGGGGCCCGACGCTCTGCGCCTTAGCGTTCGCCGGCGCGTGGGATCGCTCAGTAACGATCAACGTTCACAGGCATTGAGAGGCGGCAGATGAAGCGACGCATTGCGGCAGGGATTGCCCTGGGGGCCGCCGCCCTGATGGCGGTCAGCGCGTGTGGCTCGTCGAAGAAGAGCAATGGCGGAAGTACCGGCACCGGCGGTGGCGGTGGTGGTAGCAGTGCCCCGGTGACGTTGAACTTCGTCGGGGCCGACTACGGGACAGGTCCGGCGAACTCCTCGCAGAAGTACTGGGAAGGCATCGCGTCCGACTTCCACACCGCGAATCCGAACATCACGGTCAAGGTCCAGACCATCAACTGGAACGACTTTGACAACCGGGTCAAGACGATGGTGCAGAACAAGCAGTACCCGGACGTGATGGAGGGTGACTACTTCCCGGACTATGCGCAAGCCGGGCTGCTTTACGCGGCGAAGGACGTGACCTCACCGAGCACGTTCAGCAACCTGCTGCCGGTGTTCGCGAAGCTCAACACCTACAACGGCACGCAGTACGGCATGCCGTTCACAACGAGCGCGCGCACCCTGTTCTACAACAAGAAGATCTTCCAGCAGGCCGGCATCAGCGCCGCGCCCAAGACCTGGGCTGACGTGCAGACGGACGCCGCGAAGATCAAGGCGATGGGCAAGGTCGGCTTCGGTCTCCCGCTCGGCTCTGAGGAGGCGCAGGCCGAGGCGCTGCTGTGGTTCCTCGGCAACGACGGCGGCTACCAGGACAGCAGCGACAACTGGACGATCAACAGCAGTCAGAACGTCGAGGCGCTGCAGTTCATGTCGGGCATGGTCAAGGCCGGTGACACCGAGCCCAACCCGGGCACGAAGAACCGCACCGACCTGTGGAAGCAGTTCGCGCAGGGCCAGATCGGCATGATCAACGGTTCGCCGGCGCTCATCCCGATCATCCAGGACGGCAAGGTGCTGCAAACCGCCGACTGGACATCCGTGCCGATCCCGGGCAAGAACGGCCCGCTGGACAAGACGCTCGGTGTCTGCGACAACGTCTCGGTCTTCAAGACCGACCCGAAGAAGCAGGTGGCGATCACAAAGTTCCTCAACTTCTTCTACCAGGACCGCTACCAGACCGAGTTCGACCGGGAGTACGACCTGCTGCCGGCCACTACCTCGGCCATCAACGCACTGTCGCATGACACGACGTTCGGCCCGTTCCTGTCGGCGCTGCCGAAGTCAGTGCAGTACCCGAACGCTCCGGTCTGGTCGACGGTGAAGACTCAGATTCAGCAGCAGATCGGGCTCGCGATGAATCAGGACCCGAAGAAGATCCTGGACCAGATCCAGCAAACCGCGCAGAAGGGCAGCTAGGCGGTTTGCGGCCCTGAAATGATCGTCCCGGCGTGGGTATTCCCCCCTTCGACCCGCGCCGGGACAATCATGACCAGCGAGGCGACACATGGCTGACACCGTCACTGGCAGGCCCGGACCCACCAAGGCCGACACCCGTCCCACCCGCGTCGTCCGGCGGCACAGTCGCGGACGCCGGGCGTTGCACGCGATGTCGCCGCTGCTGTGGATCGGCCCGGCGATCGCGCTCATCGGCGTCGTCGTGCTGTGGCCGGTCTACGTCATGTTCAAGACGTCGTTCCAGCACTTCACCGCTAACGGCTTCTACCTGGGCCCGGCCGGCTGGAAGAACTTCAAGAACCTGTTCAACGAACCGGACCTCAACAGCGTCCTGGAACGCACGGGGGTCTGGGTGGTCGTGGTCGTCGGGGTCACGATGGTGCTCTCGCTCGGCCTGGCTGAGCTGTTCAACGTGCGCTTCCCGGGCCGGCGTGTTGCGCGCTGGGCGCTGATCGCGCCGTGGGCGGCGTCGGTACTGATGACGGCGTTCATCTTCCGGTGGGCGCTCGATCCGAACTACGGCGTGATCAACATCTTCCTGCACGACATCGGCGTGCTCCACTCGTTCGGCAGCAACCAGGC
>JBPYES010000398.1:0-9832 GCA_051984825.1 Jatrophihabitantaceae bacterium | reverse complement strand
CCTGTGGCGCGCCTTCGCGCCCGAGTTCGGCCTCGACCGTCCACAGTGGACGACCAACCCGGATCGCGTCGCCGATCGCGACGCCGTGCTGGCCGCCGTCGACGAGGCATTCGCGCCGTACACCCGGGCCGAGCTGATGGCGAGGCTGGAGGATCTCGGTGTCCCGGCCGGACAGGTGCGCACGTTCGACGAAGTGTACGAGTGGGAGCAGACGCGTTCCCAGGGCCTGTTGCTCGACGTCGAGCACGCGACATTGGGCCACATCACGCTGCCCGGCCCGCCGCTTCGTTTCGACGGCGGTGGCCGCGTCCGTCACGACGCGCCGCCGACGCTGGGCCAACACGGCGAATCGGTACGCGCTTGGCTGGACTCACTGGAGGAGTGACGAGGTGCCTGAAGCCATCGAGGTCCGTAAGGTGCCGCTGCACCACGTGTCGGACGCCAGCGAGCTGGAGAAACTGATCCGCGACGGGGTGATCGAGGCCGACCGGGTCGTCGCTGTCGTGGGCAAGACCGAGGGCAACGGAGGCGTCAACGACTACACGCGCATCATCGCCGACCGGGCTTTCCGCGAGATCCTCGCCGCGCACGGTGCACGCGACGTACTCGCGATCCCGATCGTGTGGTCGGGAGGCACCGACGGCGTGATCAGTCCGCACGCCACGATCTTCGCCACGGTGCCGGCCGGCGCGGCGCCACCGACCGACGAGCCACGCCTCACCGTCGGGTTCGCGATGAGCGAGCAGCTACAGCCCGAGGACATCGGCCGTGCCGCCATGATCACCAAAGTGGCCGCCGCCGTCCGCGAGGCGATGCAGCGCGCCGGCATCGACGATCCCGCGGACATCCACTACGTCCAGACGAAGACGCCATTGCTGACCATCGACACGATCCGCGACGCGGCCTCGCGCGGCCACAGTGTGTTTACCGAGGACACGCTCACCTCCATGGACGTCTCCAACGGGACCTCTGCGCTGGGCATCGCCGTCGCTCTCGGCGAGATCGACATGCCCGACGACGCCGACGTCATGCACAACCGTGAGCTCTACTCGTCAGTGGCCTCATGCTCGTCGGGGGTGGAACTCGACCGCGCCCAGGTCGTGGTGGTCGGCAACGCCCGAGGCATCGGCGGTCGGTACCGAATCGGGCACGGCGTCATGCGCGACGCTTTGGACGCCGACGGCATCTGGGCGGCGATCCGCGACGCCGGCCTCACCCTGCCGGAACGCCCCCATCCGTCCGATCTGCGGGGGCGCCTCGTCAACGTGTTCCTCAAGTGCGAGGCCAGCCAGGACGGGAAGGTACGTGGCCGGCGCAACGCGATGCTCGACGACTCGGACGTGCACTGGCATCGGCAGATCAAGGCGTGCGTCGGGGGAGTGGCCGCCGCGGTCACCGGCGACCCGGCGGTGTTCGTCTCGGTGTCCGCGGCCCATCAGGGGCCGGACGGTGGCGGCCCCGTGGCAGCCATCGTCGACGTCGGCTGAACAACATGCCCTAGGCTCGACAGCGCCATGAAAACCTTCGAGGAGCTGTTCGACGAGCTAACGGATCGGCAGCGCACGCGCCCGGCCGGGTCGGCCACTGTCGAGGCGCTCGACGCCGGTCTGCATGCCCAGGGCAAGAAGGTGATCGAGGAAGCCGCGGAGGCGTGGATGGCCGCTGAGCACGAGTCAGCGGAGCGCACCGCGGAGGAGATCAGCCAGCTGCTGTACCGCATTCAGGTGCTGATGCTCGGCCGCGGCATCGCACTCGCCGACGTGTACCGACATCTGTAGGCGCCGCCTGAACTGTCCCGCCTCCAGAAGAAGGTCCCATGACGCTCCGTATCGCCGTCCCGAACAAGGGGGTCCTCGCCGGACCCGCCAGCCAGATGCTTGCCGAAGCCGGCTACCGCGAGCGCGCCGACCACCGCGAGCTCGTCCTGATCGACGCCGAGAACGACACCGAATTCTTCTTCCTCCGCCCTCGTGACATCGCGGTCTACGTGGGCTCCGGCCAGCTCGACGTCGGCATCACCGGTGAGGATCTCCTGCTCGACTCCGGCGCCAACGCCGAGGCGATCCTCCAGCTCGGCTTCGCCGGCTCGACGTTCCGCTTCGCCGCCCGTGCCGGCGCCGGGCTGACCCTCGAGGCACTTTCCGGCAAGCGTGTCGCCACTGCCTACCCGGGTGTCGTCGAGGCCTATCTGGTCCAGCACCGCGTCGCGGCGGAGGTGATCCGGCTGGACGGTGCGGTCGAGACCGCCGTGCGGCTCGGCGTCGCGGACGTGATCGCTGACGTCGTGTCGACCGGCACGACGCTGCGCAACGCCGGCCTCGAGGTGTTCGGTGATCCGCTGCTGTCCAGCCAGGCTGTACTTATCCGGCGGCGGGGCGCCGAGTCGACGCCCCGGGTGGAGCAGCTCGTCCGCCGGCTGCAGGGCGTGATCATCGCCCGGCAGTACGTCCTCATGGACTACGACATCCGTGACGACCTGGTCGAAAAGGCGGCTGCGATCGCGCCCGGCCTCGAGTCGCCCACGATCTCGCCCCTGCACGAACGCGGCTGGTCCGCCGTCCGGGTGATGGTGCCGCGCAAGGACACCAACCGGCTCATGGACGAACTGTGGGAGGTCGGCGCCCGCGGCATCCTGGTCACCGAGATCCAGGCCTGCAGGCTGTGACCGTGACCGCACGCCCCATCAAGACCACCCGTATAGCGGTGGCCGCAGCAGCCGTCGTCGTTTTGGTGTTCCTGGTGGTGGCGATCGTCATGCCGCATGCGAACGCCGGCGCGAGCTTCACCTGGAAGGACCAGGTCGCGACGGGGGTCATCGGGGTGGTCCTCGCCGGATTCATCCTCGTGCTCACCCGGCCGCGGCTGCTCGCCGACGAGAGCGGTGTGCACATCCGCAGCCATTGGGGCACCGAGAAGACGGTGCCGTGGGACGTGATCGTCGCCGTGGAGTTCCCTAAGGGTCGTCACTTCGCCCGGCTGGTGCTGCCGGCGGACGAGACGATCCCGCTCTACGCGGTGCAACGCTCCGACCGGGAGCACTCGATCGCGGTCATGCGCGAACTACGCGAACTGCTCGCCCACGCGCATAGGGCGTGACCGGTGGTCACCGGCGTGCTTGTCGCGGCCGGTGTCGTCGTGCTGGTCGCGGTGACGATGCTGGCGATCCGCCGCCGCCGGCACCGCGATCTCGGCACCTCAGCCGACCGCGCGACGTTCGACACGTTGCACACGGCAAGTCTCGCCACGCCCGGGCTGCGCGAAGGGCTGACCGAGCACGGCGCGCAGCGGGCAGTCCGGCATCTGCGCACTTTGCTCGGCACCGCCGCCGTGGCGCTCACCGACCGGTCCCGGACGCTGGCGGTCGACGACGTCTCGCACCACCACGCCCAGGACGCCATCGCTCACGCCCAGGCGGTACTGCGGACCGGGGCGACCGCCGTACTCGGACCAGCGGTTGTGTCCTGTGGCTCTGCGGACTGCCCGGTGCGAGCCGCCGTGGCCAGCCCGATCGTCGACGGTGACGCTGTGGTGGGCGCGGTCGTCGCATACAGCCGCGGAACGTCCGCCATGCTGGTGCGTGCGGTGGACGAGGTGGCGCGCTGGGTGTCCGGGCAGGTCGAACTCGCCGCGGCCGACCGGCAGCGCACCCGGCTGATGGAGGCAGAACTGCGCGCGCTGCGGGCGCAGATCAGCCCACATTTCATCTACAACTCGCTCACCGCGGTCGCCTCTTTCGTGCGCACCGACCCGGACCGGGCCCGCGACCTGCTGCTCGAGTTCGCCGATTTCACCCGCTACGCACTGCGGCACCGCGGCGAGTACACGACGCTGGCCGACGAGCTGCGCAACACCGAGCGCTACCTCCAACTTGAGCAGGCCCGCTTCGGTGACCGGCTGGTCGTCGAACTGCACGTTGCCCCTGAGGTGTTGCCGATCGCCGTGCCGTTCCTCGTCGTGCAGCCGCTAGTCGAGAACGCGGTACGCCACGGTATGGAGGGCCACGACGGCGTAGTCACCGTCAGCATCCACGTGGTCGACAACGGTAACAACGCGCTGATCAGCGTCGAGGACGACGGCCCGGGGTCGGATCCCGAGGTGATCCGCGCTGCCTTGGTGCACGACGCCGACTCCGATTCGGTCGGTATGGGCAATGTGGACGCCCGGCTGCGCCACGTGTACGGCGACCGGTACGGACTGGTCGTGGAGACAGCGCCGGCAGCGGGCACGAAGGTGAGCTTCCGGGCGCCCAAGTTTGCGCCCGGTGTGCATCCTTCCGCGACTGAGGTACCGGAGCTAGCCTCCGAAGAATGACGACGACCGCGCTGCTCAGTGCGCTGGTCGTCGACGACGAGGCGCCGGTGCGCGAGGAACTTGCGTATCTGCTCGGCAACGACGGGCGGATCGGTCAGGTGCGGTGCGCCGCCAGCGCGCCTGAGGCGCTGCGGATGCTGGCCGAGGAGCCTGCCGACGTGGTCTTCTGCGACCTCAAGATGCCGGGCATGCAGGGCATGGAACTCGCCCGGGTGCTCACGCGCTTCGCCGAGCGTCCGCGCCTCGTGTTCGTCACCGCCTACGACGAGCATGCCGTCGAGGCCTTTGAGCTACAGGCGACCGACTATGTGATGAAACCGGTCCGCCCGGCCCGGCTCGCCGAGGCGGTCCGCCGCGCCGCCGCTGTGACTACCGGCACGCCCGACGAGGGTGACGAGACGATCCCGGTCGAGCTGGCCGGTGTCACCCGCTTCGTGAGCCGCTCCCAAGTGCGTTACGTCGAGGCCCAGGGCGACTACGCCCGGCTGCACACCGCGTCGGGCAGCCATTTGGTGCGTGTTCCGCTATCGGCGCTCGAGGAGCGATGGGCGGACGCAGGCTTCGTGCGCATTCACCGCAGCACGCTCGTGTCACTCGCGCACGTCGACGAGGTGCGCATGGCTGACGGACGGTGCAGCGTACTTATGGGTGCGGTCGAGCTTCCCGTGAGCAGGCGGCACACTCACGAGCTGCGCGAACGCCTGACCCATCGCCGGTCCCCGCGATGATGCCCGGACCGGCGGACGAGAAATGAGCCATCCGCCCCGCAGGGTGCGTATTACTCATCCGCGAGCAGACGCCGCCCGGCGGGCGCCGGCCCGCCCGGCGATCCGGGAGATCGACGAGCAGACGCAGGTCGGCGAGGTCTATATGCGCTCGCTGGTGCGCAGCCAGCGCCGGCTGGCCCTGCTCATCTGCTCCCTGACCGCGCTGCTGCTCGCGGGTACCGCCCTGCTCGGCGCCGTGGCGCCGGGCTTTGCCCGCCTGCACGTGCTCGGCATCTCCTTGCCATGGCTGGTGCTCGGCGTGCTGGTCTACCCAGTACTGATCGTCCTCGCCATCTACACGGTGCGACACGCCGAGCACAACGAACGCGACTTCACGCACATCGTCCAGCGACCGCGATGAGCGAGCACTACAGCCGCTTGCGCGAAGAGCCATCAGCATGACCCACGGCTACGCGATCGCCGCGGTGGTGACGGTCGCCCTCGTGACTCTGCTGCTGAGCGCGCTGGGTCTGCGCCGTGCCCGGACGACACAGGATTTCTACGTCGCCTCCCGGGTGGTGTCACCGGGTTGGAACGCCGCGGCGATCGGCGGGGAGTACTTGTCGGCGGCGTCGTTCCTCGGCGTCGCCGGGCTGATCCTCGCCTACGGGTACGACGTGCTGTGGTACCCGGTCTGCTACACGGCCGGCTACTTGATCCTCCTCGCCGTCGTCGCCGCACCACTGCGCCGCTCGGGGGCGTACACGCTGCCTGACTTCGCCGAGATCCGGCTGCGCTCGCTGCCCGTGCGGCGCATGGCGAGCGTGCTCGTCGTGCTGATCGGGTGGCTTTACCTGGTGCCCCAGCTACAGGGTGCGGCGCTGACGCTGCACACCCAGACCGGTGCGCCGCACTGGCTGGGCGGGCTCGTCGTCGTGGTCGTCGTGCTCTGCGCAGTGGCCATCGGTGGCATGCGCTCGATCACGTTCGCGCAGGCGTTCCAGTTCTGGATGAAGCTCACTGCGTTGCTCATCCCGGGAATCGTGGTGCTCAGCGTGTGGCATCAGCGGCATGACACGATCGGCAACGGCTACCCGACGGCACAGCGCGCGACAACGGTCGAGGTGAGCTCGCCGACGAAGGTGCGGGTCCCACAAGCCGAAACGCTCGTGATCAAGGGCAACGTGGATGGCCAAAACGTCGCCGGCGCCGTTGCCCTCGACGTCGGCGAACACCGTCTCGGAGCGGGCACTCGCGTCGCGTTGCGCGCCGGCGACGTCGTCCCTGTGGTGACCTCGCTCCCTGCGCAGCGCAACGAGGACTGGCTGCGCCCACTCGGCTCCGGCACGGATCACCCGCTCTACGCCAGCCTGTCGTTGATCCTCGCGATCTGCCTGGGCACGATGGGGCTCCCGCACGTGCTGGTGCGCTTCTACACCAACCCGGACGGGCGCGACGCGCGGCGCACGACGTTGATCGTCATCGTGCTGCTGTCGTCGTTCTATCTGCTGCCCACGCTGTACGGCGCGTTTGGGCGACGTTACGTACCGCACCTGCTGCTGACCGGCAACACCGACGCCACTGTCTTGCTGTTACCGGAGCGCATGCTCGCCGGCCTGCCCGGCACCCTGCTCGGGGCGCTGGTTACCGCCGGCGCGTTCGCGGCGTTCCTGTCGACGTCGTCCGGGCTGACCGTGTCGGTGGCCGGGGTGCTGTCGCAGGACGTGATCCGGCGCCGCCCGGATCGGCAGCGGGCGCACCGCATCCGTGCGTTCCGGCTCAGCTCGGTCGTCGCGATCTGTGTGCCATACCTACTCAGCCTGCCGAGCCAACGCATCGGGCTGGCCGCGGTAGTCGGGCTGGCCTTCGCGGTGGCCGCTGCGTCGTTCTGCCCGCTGCTCGTGCTTGGGATCTGGTGGCGCCGCCTCACCGATGTCGGCGCGCTAGCCGGGCTGGTGGCAGGGGGCGTCCTCGCCACCGCGGCCGTCCTGATCACGATCGTGGGTGGCACCCAGCAGGGCTGGATAGGTGCCTTGCTCGAACAGCCTGCCGCGTGGGCAGTACCGCTCGCATTCGCCGTGATGCTCACGGTATCCCTCGCGACCGCCGATCGCGTGCGCACGGACGTGGGACGGGTGATGGTGCGGCTGCATGCCCCCGAGTCACTTGATCTGATGCGGCCCTCCGGGCACCGCTCGCCGTCCGAAATCAACCGTTCGTCGCAGCAGGTGGCGCCTCTCGGCGACGTGTCGGCGGCGTCCGGCGACTCATCGATGTGACTTGGTGCACTGCGCCTGAGGCCGCTGGGAACGTCGACGCGGGAGAGCCCTCCCACATCGCCGCTCGCCCGGTTGAGTCCGGGCCTGGACTAGGAGCAGGCACATGGCAACTACTGAACGGACGACCGACCCGGTCGCCCAGCACACGTGGTCGGTGGCGGAAAGGATCGCTGATCCTGGGCCGCTCGGTCTTGCCGGGTTCGCGCTCACGACGTTCGTGCTGTCCGTGTTCAACGCGGGACTGATCAAGACCGGCGCGGGCGTGGTACTCGGACTCGCACTCGCCTATGGCGGCATCGGGCAGTTCGCCGCAGGCATGTGGGAGTTCGTCAAGGGCAACACGTTCGGGGCGGTCGCGTTCGGCTCGTTCGGCGCGTTCTGGATCTCGTTCTGGTGGCTGCTCAACCACCTTCCTGCGGACGCAAAGGGCAACGACCTCGCGCACGGCCTCGGTGTTTACCTGCTCGCCTGGTGCATCTTCACCGCATACATGACTGTTGCCTCGCTGCGGACAACGGGGGCGGTGGCCGCCGTGTTCGGCTTCCTGACGGTCACGTTCCTCTTCCTCGCGCTCGGCGCCTTCGCGATGAGTACGGCAAACGTGGCTGCCGCGAACTACAGCGGGCTCTACAAGTTCGGTGGCTGGCTCGGACTGATCACGGCGCTTCTCGCGTGGTACGCGTCGTTCGCCGCGGTGACGAACTCGACGTTCAAGCGTGTCGTGCTGCCGACCTACCCGCTGGTGGGACGCCGGTAACTGGCCCAGGGCGATACGGTTCTCGGTGGCCGAGCATCTCCCACGCGAGGCCGGGGACGAGGTCGGCGGGAATGACACAGTGCTGGCGCGGCGAGCCGTTGGTGTGGCTCGATCACATGCGCGGCACGGCGCCCGCGGCCTCGCCCCAGGCCATGGCAGTGCGGCGTGCTCGGCCGACCTGCTGGAGCTCGCCTGATGCGCGAACGTGCTCGGCGGGGCATAGCACCACCGTCTACAGACCTGAAGTGAGGTGAGTTTGGGCATGGCCGAGGAGCAGCAGCTTTCCGAGGCGCAGATCGCTGTGCACTGGCGTGAGGAGGAGTACTACCAGCCACCCGCGAAGTTCATCGCTCAGGCGAATGCCGGCGACCCGGCGATTCTGGAGCGCTTCCAGGAGGAGAACTTTCCGGAGTGCTTCAAGGAATACGCCGACCTGCTCGATTGGGATCAGTACTGGCACACCACTCTCGACACCAGCAACCCGCCGTTTTGGAAGTGGTTCGTGGGTGGGCGGCTCAACGCGTCCTACAACTGCGTGGACCGCCACCTCGCCCGCGACCGAAACAAGGCCGCGCTGATCTGGGTACCGGAGCCGGAAACCGAGGCCACCCAGGCGGTCACGTATCAGGAGCTGTACAACCAGGTCAACGAATTCGCCGCTCTGCTACGCGACTTCTGCGGTCTGCAGGCAGGCGATCGGGTCACGCTCCACATGCCGATGGTGCCCGAGCTGCCGGTGGTCATGCTGGCCTGCGCCCGCCTCGGGGTGATCCACTCCGAGGTGTTCGGCGGGTTCAGCGGCGGGGCGTGCGGCGACCGTATCGCCGACTCGGGCAGTCGCATCCTGATCACGAGCGACGGCTATTACCGCAACGGAGCGCTGATCGACCACAAGGTCAAGGCCGACGAAGCCGTCGAGGCTGCGGCCAAGCTGGGCGCCGACGTCGACAAGGTGCTGATCTGGCGACGTCATCCCGGGCAGTACGCCTCTGCGACTCCGATGGTGGAGGGGCGCGACTTCTTCGTCGACGAGGTGCTCGCGCCGTACCGGGGCCAGCGTGTCGAGCCGGTGTCGATGCCGGCCGAGGCGCCGCTGTTCCTCATGTACACCAGCGGCACCACCGGACGTCCCAAGGGTTGCCAGCACAGCACGGGCGGGTACCTGGCGTATGTGACGGGTACGTCGAAGTACTACCAGGACATTCATCGCGAGGACACGTACTGGTGTGCCGCCGACATCGGCTGGATCACCGGGCACTCGTACATCGTCTACGGCCCGTTGTCGCTGGGCACGACAACGGTGTTGTACGAGGGCGTGCCGACGTATCCCGATGCCGGCCGGCTGTGGCGTATCGCGGAACGGCTCGGCGTGACGATCTTCCACACTGCGCCGACCACGATCCGGATGCTGCGCAAGCTAGGCCCGGACGAGCCTGCCAAGTACGACATCCACTTCAAGACCATGACCACGGTCGGTGAGCCCATCGAGCCGGACGTCTGGCGGTGGTACTACAAGTTCGTCGGCAAGAACGAAGCATGCATCACCGACACCTGGTGGCAGACCGAGACGGGCGGATTCCTGGGCGCGACGCTGCCCGCGCTGCAGCCGATGAAACCCGGCAGCTGCGGGCCAGGAGCGCTCGGCATCTACCCGGTGATCTACGACGAGAACGGCGACGAGGTGCCGGCGGGCAGCGGCAAGGCCGGCAACATCTGCATCCGCAACCCGTGGCCGGGCATCTTCGAGACGATCTGGGGCCAGCCCGAACGCTTCGTGC
>JBPYES010000397.1:0-18665 GCA_051984825.1 Jatrophihabitantaceae bacterium | reverse complement strand
AGTCCCCCGGCATGCATCGGCGTCGTGCGTCCCTCGAGGTACAGGAACGACACATCTGCGGCCGATAGACGATCGGGCATTTACGCGGCTCCTTGCTGGCGTGTGCCTGCCATTGTTGCGCGCAGTTGTTGCGCGGTCATGCATCGTGGCATGCGGTCTTCATACCGGAGCGCGTCGCGTGCCGCATCAGTCTCGGCGCGCCGTCAACCGCGGCGCCGCCGGTGTTTCGCATGGGGAACGCCGGTCAGGGCGGCGGCGAGCTCGACGGTGCCCTGCCGCAGAACGCTGTTCGGACGCGCCTCGCCGAGCGTCTTGCCCACGGCGAGTGCGGCATCGAGCGACTCGGGGTCGTAGGGCAGAAGCGCCGCCGGCCGACGTCCGGCGAACCGGTCCAGAGCGGCGCTGAGCTCGATGCGCGGATCGCCGGGTACGACGCCGCGACGCACCTTGTTGAGCACGACCCAGATTGGTGCGGCGACCTCGGCGTCGCGCAGCTCAGCCAGTCCGCGGACCAGACGCTGCAACCCGATCGGATCAGCGGCACCGACGGCAAGGACCACGTCGGCCGCGTCGAGAACGGCCAGCGTGGCACCGTTGCGGCGCGGCGCCAGCGTGTCGTAGGACAGCTCCTCGTCCGACTCGAGGGAGAAGCCGCAGTCGACGACCGTGAAGTCGGCCAGTCCGCGGGCGGCGCCCAGCACCGACCCGACGGCAGTCGCACGCAGTTCCGGCCACCGTTCCGCACGCGGGATGCCCGTGAGCACGCGCAACGCCGGGGTGAGCTGCCAGCACAGCCCGGCGAGCGCGGCCGCGTCCAGCCGGGTCGAGGCGGCTTGCCGGCACGCCGCCGCGAGGCCTGGTGATTCGTCGAGCAAGCCCAGCACCGCCGCGATCACCCCGCCGTACACGTCGGCGTCGATCAGCAGGCTGGCGCAGCTGAGGCGGGCGAGTTCGTCTGCGAGGGCGACGGCGACCGTGGTCCGCCCCGGCGCGCCCGTCGGCCCCCACACGGCGACGATCGAGCCGCGCCTGGTCGGCTGCGCCGGCGCGGGTGCGATCCCGGCCGGCGGGATCACCTGCGACGTCGCAGTCGCCGGGTCGCCGAACGTTCGGGTCGGCCGCGGCCGCGACGTCCCGCCGTCGGCCGCGGCGACGGCCTCCGAGATCACCGAGCCGACGACACTCGGCTCGGCGTCGTCCGGGACGAGGAACTCGACGCCGATCGCGTGCAGCCGATCCTCCGCGGTGCTGTCGGCGCGGCGCACCACGCCCACCGGCACGACGCCGGCAGCGTTGAGGCGGTCGACGGTGTCGGCATCGAGCCTCCGAAGTCCGGCCGCTATCAGCGCCGCCTTTGCCTGCCCGGCGGCAGCCACCGCGAGCAGGTCGACGACGTCGACGCAGCGGCGCACCACCGCGACGCCATGGTCGCCGCGTTCAAGCGCGACGAGCAGCCCCGCTTCCCACCCCGCGCCGTCCGCAGCGGTCAGGATGGGCAGTTTCACGAACTCACACCGCATGGCTCGAGGTCAGGCAAGACCGTGGCCGGGTCGGGGTCGCCGCCGAGCAGTCCGGCGCGGATCGTCGTCCCGTCCAGCCCGAGCGCCGTGATCACTCGCGTGGCCTGGTCGCGCGGTACCCGGATGACGACGTTCTCCGTGCTGCTTGTGCCGAAGGAGCCGCCGGTCGACTGGACGTCCTGCACCGTGGCGCCGGGCAGCACCACGACCGCCCGGCACGTCTTGCTCGACAGCCACAGCTCGATCTCTTGGCCGCGCGAGATGCGCGGCGCCTGGTCGCTCGTCAGCGGGACGGTGAGCGTGGTGCCTGCGGGCGTGGCCGCAACCGCCGAGCGCGGCAACAGTTCGCCTACGGCGACGGGACGGGACAGCGTCTTGTTCACAGGGTCGTCCGCGGGGCGATTGCTGTCGGCCGGCAGGTAGTGGCTGCGATCCTGCAGGCGCACTTTGACGGCCTGCAGATCGCCCTGGGTTATGACCGTGCCCGCGGCGAGACTGCGCCGAACCGCCCACACGGGCTGCCTCGAGTCCGCCCTGGCCACGACCAGCGCTCCGCCGCCCATCGAGATCAGCACCAGCATGACTCCCGCGACGAGCCGCAGGTCGAACCAGGACGGCGCCTTCAGGCGCCGCGGGGTGGGGGAAGGCGTAGCCACTGGCGAGAACCGTTCAGGTGCGGACGAGGTGGGTCACGACATGCCGCACCGGGTCGAACCGGGTGAGCATCCGCAGAGCGTACTGGACCTGTGATCCTGCTCTCAGCGCCCAACGGCCGGCCCTGTGGACGGCCGCCAACCAGTCGTCGTAATCACGCCATACTGGCAGCCTCCACACGCAAAGTCGGCTCGCTTGAAGGGAATCACGGCAATGCCCAGCGAACGGTTCCTGACGCTCGCGGACGTCGCCGATGTCCTCAACATCTCCCCGTCACAGACTTATGCGCTGGTGCGCAGCGGCGAGCTCGAGGCGATAAAGATCGGCGGACGCGGCCAGTGGCGGGTTGAGCGCGCCAAGCTGGAGAGCTACATCGCCCGCATGTATGACCAGACGAAGCAGTTCGTCTCGGAGCATCCCTACGCCGACACCGAGTGACAAGCACCTACGCCGTGCGGCGCACCACAGTCAGCGCCGAGAGCGGTACGACGGCGACCTCACGCACCTGGTCCCGGCGGCGTAGCTCGCCCGCCGGATGCTCGGCAACCTCGACGAAGTCGGCGCCCAGCCGGTCGATCGTGCCGTCGATAGTGGTGCCGTCGAGCACGCCGATCCGCACGGCAGAACGATCGCGGGCGATTCCCCGCAGCACGTGACGCAAGCCGAGCCGTGATTCGACGACGCTCTCGGACTCGGGCACCGCGGACAGACGCCCCAGCCCCGAGACACTGAGTACAGCCGCCGACACGATGACGGCTTCCCGGCCGGCCGCCTCGAGCACCAGCAACCAGTCCGGCCCGGCGCGCACCAAGCGCCCGGTGATGCCGCCGTCGCCGAGAATGCGCAACCGTAGCGCCGTGCCGACGGCTGGCCGCAGGCGATCCAGCAGCCGTATCCGGCCGACCTCGATCCGGGTGCGCTCCTCAACCTCGACGGCCCGTTCGGCAATGTCCAGCGCCGTGGCTTGGGACTCCAAATCGGCGAACAGCGCTTCCCACCGCGTCGCCACTCTCGTATTAAAACACCCCATTGACTGGATGCTAGTGATGTCGTATCAATGTTACTGAAAGCAAATGAAGGGAAACAGCAGTGAGTGGGCGACTGAGCCGGCTGGCGGTCGTGGCGGCCGCTGACAGCGCCGTGCTGGCGACGATGTGCCCGAACTGGACGCAGCTGGCCACCGATCTGGACGCGCCGCATCGCTGGCTCGCCCGTGCCGGCACCGACGGAGCGGCGCTGACGCTGGTCGGTGCGGCACTTTGGTGCGCGGCGCTCTGGCTTGCTATCGCGTTGTGCTTCGCGATCGCCGCTACGCTGCCTGGGCGCAGCGGCGTTCTCGCCCGGGCGGTCGGAACGCGCCTGGTGCCTGCCGTGCTCATGCGGGCCGTCGCGGGAGTCGCTGGGGTCAGCGTCCTGATCACGCCAGTCACGGCACGCGGCACGACGCCGCGGGTCGCCGCCCTTGCCGGTCCCGCGGTCCCCGCACCGAGCTGGCCTGTCGATCCCCAGCACGGCCGGGTACGCATCAATTGGCCGACTGACAAGCCGGCATCCCCGCCGCCGCGCCCTATCCCCACGCATGCCGCCTCACCAGACGCCGAAGCCACCGTCGACGTCCATCCCGGCGACTCCCTCTGGTTGATCGCGGCACGCCGGCTGGGCCAGCACGCATCCGACGCCGAGATCGCCGCTGCCTGGCCCCGCTGGTACGCGGCCAATGCGGACGTCATCGGCGGCAACCCCTCCCTGATCCGTCCCGGCGAGGTGCTGCGCGCACCGGACGCCGGCTAGCTCACGCCGCAGGAGTCGCACATGACCGCCGCCCTTGCCGATCCGGCTACGGCCCAAGCTCGCCCGATCACGATTCGCCCGGCACCGAGGCGGGAGCCACCCTTTGACGACGAGTTGCCCGAGCGCCACCTGCGGCTCGTCGGCCCGCACGACCGCCCGCTGCCGTTCGCGCCGTCGCAACGCCGGCTGACCGACACGCGCGACCTGTTCGCCGCCCGGCCGACCGGGCGCGGCGAGCTGCCGGATCCGCGATGGTTCGGGCGCCGCCTGCTGATCGCAACGCTGGAGGCACTCGGCGGGCGCCGCTCACTGCAGCAGCTTGCGCCGCATGTCAGTCACGGTGTGCTGAGCGGAATGACCGCCGGCCCGCACCGCACGACCTGGGCGCAACCGGCCGCACTGCGTTCGTTGCGGGTATGCGAACCCGCCGACGGCATCGCCGAGATCTCCGCGGTGGTCCAGGTCGGGCCGCGGTTTCGTGCCGTGGCCGCCCGTCTCGAAGGGCTCGACGGCCGCTGGCGGTGCGTTCGCTTGCAGCTCGGCTAAGGCGAGCCGGCGCCGTTCCGCTATCGCTTGCGGCGCCGGGCTGCGTTGCCGCGGTTGCCGCGGCTGCCGCGGTTGGGGTTGGCGCGCGACTGCTGCTGGCGCTTGGCCGACCTCGACGCGCCGGCCGCTCCGTCGCCACCGCTCATCTGCACTTCAGGCGTCTCGGAGCCCAGTGTGGGCGCGCTGTAGAGCAGGGGACGCGCCGTAGCGTCGCGGTCGAGGCCACGCGCCGACACGTGCGGCGACTTCGCGTCGGTAGTGCGAGTGCGTTCGGCCGCTTCGAGCAGCGACTGGTCCAGCTGCGGCTCGGCTTCGTCGTCCGGCGGCGGCGCCTGATCCTCGACCTGCACTTCCAGGTTGAACAGGAAACCGACGGACTCTTCCTTGATTCCGTCCATCATGGCGCCGAACATGTCGAAGCCCTCGCGCTGGTATTCCACCAGCGGGTCCCGCTGCGCCATGGCGCGCAGGCCGATGCCCTCCTGGAGGTAGTCCATCTCGTACAGGTGCTCGCGCCATTTGCGGTCCAGCACCGAGAGCAGGACGCGTCGCTCGAACTCGCGCATCACGTCGCTGCCGAGCTCCTCCTCGCGGGCGTCGTATGCAGACTCCGCGTCGGCGGTCAGCTCCTCGACCAAGTAGGCGCGGGTGAGGTCGGATTTGTGACCTCCGGCCTGGTCAATCGCCTCGTCGATCGTCAGCGAGACCGGGTACAGCGTCTTGAGCGCGGACCACAGCTGCTCGAGGTCCCACTCCTCCGCGTAGCCGGACGCCGTTGCGCCCTCGACGTAGCCGCGGACCACGTCTGCGACCATGCCGCGAATCTGGTCTGACAGGTTCGCGCCCTCGAGGATCTTGCGGCGCTCCGCGTAGATGACAGTGCGCTGCTTGTTCAAGACCTCGTCGTACTTGAGCACGTTCTTGCGGATCTCGAAGTTCTGCTGCTCCATCTGCGTCTGGGCCGACTGGATGGCCTTCGACACCATGCGCTGCTCGATCGGGACGTCCTCGGGCAGGCGCAGCAGGTTCATCATCTGCGCGACCCGCTCGCCGTTGAAGCGGACCATCAGCTCGTCGCCGAGGGACAGGTAGAACCGCGACTCGCCAGGGTCGCCCTGCCGGCCGGAGCGGCCGCGCAACTGATTGTCGATGCGCCGCGACTCGTGCCGCTCAGTGCCGAGGACGTAGAGGCCGCCCATCTCGACGACCTCGTCGTGCTCCTTCGCCGTCTCAGCCTTGAGCTTCTCCAGAGTGTCGGGCCACGCGGCCTCGTACTCCTCGGGCGTCTCCTCCGTGGTCAGCCCGCGCTCGCGCAGCGTGACGTCGGCGAAGAACTCCGGGTTGCCGCCGAGCATGATGTCCGTGCCACGACCGGCCATGTTCGTCGATACTGTGACCGCGCCCTTGCGGCCCGCGTTTGCGATGATCGCCGCCTCGCGCGCGTGGTTCTTCGCGTTGAGCACCTCGTGCGGGATGCCCCGTCGCAAGAGGAGGGAGGCGATGCGCTCGGACTTGGCGACACTCGCCGTACCCACCAGAATCGGCTGGCCCTCGTCATGCCGCTCGGCGATGTCGTCGACGACCGCGGCGAACTTCGCGTCCTCCGTCTTGTAGATCAGGTCGGTGTCGTCGGCCCGGATCATCGGCATGTTCGTCGGGATCGGAGTAACGCCGAGCTTGTAGATCTGGTGCAGCTCAGCGGCCTCGGTCTGCGCGGTGCCCGTCATGCCGGCGAGCTTCCCGTAGAGGCGGAAATAGTTCTGCAGCGTGATCGTCGCAAGAGTCTGGTTCTCCTGCTGAATCTGAACGCTCTCCTTGGCCTCGATGGCCTGGTGCATCCCCTCGTTGTACCGACGACCCTGCAGGACGCGGCCGGTGAACTCGTCGACGATGAGCACTTCGCCGCTATTGACGATGTAGTCGCGGTCGCGCTTGTACAGCTCCTTGGCCTTGAGCGAGTTATTGAGGTACCCGACGAGCGGGGTGTTCGCGGCCTCGTAGAGGTTCTCGATGCCGAGCTGGTCCTCAACGAATGCGACGCCGTCCTCGGTGACCGCGACGGTGCGCTTACCTTCCTCGACCTCGTAGTGGACGTCGCGCGTCATCCGGGGCGCCAGCCGCGCGAACTCGACGTACCAGCGCTGGTTCTCCTCGGCTGGTCCGGAGATGATCAGCGGGGTGCGGGCCTCGTCGATGAGGATCGAGTCGACCTCGTCGACGATCGCGTACTGGTGGCCGCGCTGGACGAGGTCGTCGAGCGACCATGCCATGTTGTCGCGCAGGTAGTCGAAGCCGAACTCGTTGTTCGTGCCGTAGGTGATGTCGTTCAGGTACGCGGCCCGGTGCATCTCGGGCGCCTGGTTGGCAAGGATCTTGCCGACGGAGAGACCCAAGAAGCGGTGGATCCGGCCCATCCAGTCGGCGTCGCGACCGGCCAGGTAGTCGTTGACGGTGACGATGTGCACACCCTTGCCCTCGAGGGCATTCAGGTAAGCCGGCAGCGTCGACACGAGCGTTTTGCCCTCGCCGGTCTTCATCTCGGCGACGTTGCCGAGGTGCAGCGCCACGCCGCCCATCAGCTGCACCTTGTAGTGGAACTGCCCCAAGGTGCGCCGCGCGGCCTCACGCACTACCGCGAACGCCTCGGGCAGCAGGTCGTCGAGGGTCTCCCCGTCACCGAGGCGTTCCTTGAACGTGTCGGTCAGCCCGCGCAGCTCGGCGTCGGTCAGGTCGACATAGTCGTCCTCGAGCGTCTCGATGTGCTCAGCGACGGCCGCCAGACGACGGACCATCTTGCCTTCACCGGCGCGCAGAAGTTTGGCAAGAACCACGGCGGCCATGGTACGTGCTTGTCGCCCGGCGAACCCGCCGGTGCCCGTCTGGCAGGGTGGAGAACGTGGGTGTGTGGAACGGCATCGAGCTCGACGAGGTAGTCCTCACGAGTGAGCGGCTCACGTTGCGGCCGTGGAGCGTCGGCGACGCCGCGGACGTGGAGGCCATCATGGCGGAGCCCGCCATGCATGCCTTCTTGCCACTACCCAACCCCTACACACGCGCCGACGCAGAGGCGTTCGTCACTGACCCTGGGGTACGCGGACGGCGAGAGGGCACCAGCGTGCCCTGCGCCCTCGTCGACCGGAACAGCGGGCGGCTGGTCGGTGCCGCAGAACTGCAACTGCCCGACGCGCGGCGGCTGTCCGGCGAAATCGGCTATTGGGTCGCCCTCGCAGCGCAAGGGCGGGGCTACTCGGCCGAGGCCACTCGGGCGCTTGCCGACTGGGGATTCGCGCACGGCCTGCGCCGCGCCGAAATCTACTGCGCTGTCACCAACCTGGCATCGGCGAAGACCGCGCTCAATGCCGGCTTTCGGCTCGAGGGAATTTTCCGTGACAAGGTCCAGACCCCGGGCGGGCCTGCGGACGGCGCGGTCTTCGGCCGACTGGCTCGCGACCACGGGGGGCCGGTACCGCCTGTGTTCCCGCCGCTGCCGACGGGCGGGCTCAGCGACGGGACGCTCACCCTGCGCGTGTTACAACCCGGGGACGCCGCCGCCGTGCACGAGGAGATGGCCAACGGTGAGGCGCGCCGCTTTGCGTTCGACGGCGCTGCGCCGGCCCCGGCCCGGGCTGCCGAGCGGGCGACGCATGCGGGGCTGCGCTGGCTGACCGGACCCGTCGCGGAGATGGCGATGATCGATGTCGCGAGCGGCGCGGTGGCCGGGACGATCCAACTACGCCGCTCCGGGCCGCCGGGCGTCGCCGGCATCGGCTACGGCGTGCTTCCGGATTTTCGTGGGCGCGGCTACACGGCACGTGCGCTGCGGCTGCTCGCCGCCTGGGCGTTCGAAGAGGCGGGGATCGCCCGCCTCGAACTCGGTGCGAAAGCCGCGAACGTGGCGTCCCAAAAGGCAGCCATCTCCGGCGGTTTCGCACCGGATGGGGTGCGCCAGGCGCGCCTATCCAATCCGGATGGCTCGTACAGCGATGAGGTCCGGTTCATGCTGCTGGACCCGCGGATTCGGGCGCGGCGTAGCTAGGTGGCGAGCCTGATCAGCCCGTAGTCGTAGGCGCGCCGCCGGTACACCACGCTGGGCCGCCCGGTGTCGACGTCCGAGAACAGGTAGAAGTCGTGGCCGACCAGTTCCATCTCGAACAGCGCCTGGTCGACGCTCATCGGCTTGGCCGGATGTTCCTTCTCCCGGACGATGCGGCCCGGGCCGTCGTCGATCTCGTCCTCATCCAGTTCGGCAGGCGGCGCTTCCGGCACCGCCCCGGCGCTAAGCGCGGTCGCTGCGGCTAGCGAGGTGGGCGTGCGCCGCCCGTGATGGACCCGGCGGCGGTCGGCCGCCTGGCGGAAGCGGCGTTCCAGCCGGTCGCTGGCGGCGTCGAGCGCCTTGTAGAAATCCTCAGCGCACGCTTCGCTGCGTACCACGGGCCCACGGGTACGGCAGGTGATCTCGATGTGCTGGCAGCTGCCGTTCTGCCGTCGATTCCGCTCGTGATGCAACTCCACGTCGGCGCGGATGATTTTCTGGTCGTACCGCTCGACCTTCCCGAGCTTCTCGGTGACATGTATCCGGAAATGCTCGGGCACCTCGACGTTGCGCCCGTGCACCACCACGTCCATACGCCCTCCACGGTTGGTCACAGCGTCCAACCGCACCGCGCACGCCAGGCGTCGTCGGTGGACCATGCGCGAAGCGACGGATCGCCAACTCGGTCAGGTCATGCACACGCTAGCTGGGAGTCGCCCGACGTGCCAGATGGCTACCCCATGTGGTTGCCCCAGCGCCCTCCGCTGAACGTCGGCGCGGGGTGACTGCGATGACCGCCGCGGCAGTGACGGGCCAGCCGGCGCAGCGCAGCGCACGTGCGCACTCTGCGAGGGTCGCGCCGCTGGTCACGATGTCATCGACGATCACGGCAGCTGCGCCGGGCGGGGCGGGGCGCGCGGCCATGGCGCCTGTGAGGTTCGCGTGCCGCTCGCCCGCGCCGAGCCCGGCGGAGTCGCGCACCGCGCGGACAAGGTGCAGGGCCGGGACAATTCGGACGCCGAGCCCCTGCCCAGCCCGCCGAGCCAGCCGATGCACGTGGTCACCGCCACGCTGCCGGGCAGCCGCCCGGGAGGACGGCACGGGCACTAACACTGTGCCCGGCGACACCAGGCCGGCTGCAGCCCCGGCAAGCAACGCGGCGAGCGGGCCCGCGAGGTCGTGCCGGCCGCGCTCCTTGTAGCGCAGCACGGCTTTCCGCAACCCACCGGCGTACCGGCCGGCTGCGACGACCGGCACGGCACATCCCTCGACCCGGATCGGCTCGTGCGGCCGGCACCCGCGGCACAGCAGCTCGCCGGGCATCCCGCAGCCGCCACACCGGGTCGGCGCGAGGAGATCGGCGAGTGCGCGCAGCATGACGCCGAGCATGGCTGGTCGGCCGCCGGCGCGCGGCGGTTTCGACCGGCGCTGTGGATTACTCGAGATAGACGGGTGCGGTGCCAGGGGTGGTGTGGTTGTTCGGCCCCTCCCAGTCGGAGGTGAGCTCGAACACGTATCCACCGGCAGACACCCACGGCAGTAGGCCCGATCCGGTGGCGATGCTGTCGGCGCCCTGGGGCAGACCTGCTGACGAATGCGGACGCAGGTTCGCGCCGTCGACCGTCACGGACCAGATGCCGTGGCTGCGTTGCTGCGGGTCGTCCGTGCCGACCACCCACAGCGTCATGTCGTCGCTCCAGGCCACGTCGCTCAGGTGGTACGCGGGCGGCATGATCGGCAGCGGGCTGTCGATGCGGACGGAGTCGTTGCCGGCCCCGCTCCGCACCACGGCCCCGACAAAGAGCTGGGCGAATCCGGCCGGCCCCTGGACGATCATCGCGATGCGCGAACCCTCGGGGCTGAGCCGCAGCGCCGTGATGCGATCACCGGATTGCAGCGCTGTCGGCACCTTCGACACCGTGGGGGGCAGCGATGTGGTGCCCCAGCTGACCCGGTAGAGATCGGCGCCATTCGCAACCCACGCCTCCGGGAGCCCGGCCGCCCACGACGGGCGCGTGAGGGGGCCACGAGGCACGGTCGTCCGGAACAGCCCAGTCTGCGTGCGCCCCATCCAGAACGTCTGATTCGACCGCGTACCTATCGTGGCGGCGACGTAATAGTCGTCCGCCGGTTTTACCGAGACCATAGCGACCGAATTGAGGGCGTACCGGCCGGACACTCCGAGGGGTCCGGGTACTGCCTGCCCGTTATCGCCGGTGACGAGCCGATGCTTCGCGTCAAGGTAGAACACCGGGATCGGATCGTTGGTGCCGAACAGGTCGGAAGTCACCGGATCGCTCTGCAGAGTCGCCTTGGTGATCTGCGTGGGAAAGCCGGGGATGTCGATGGGCGCACCGCCGTCGGTGATCGTCAACGCCAACTGCGGCTGACTGTTCGCGAACGTCATGATCAGCTGTGCCGCAACGCGCTTCTTGGTGTCCCCATCCAGCCGCGAGCTGCCGGGCAGCTCGATGCGCATCGACCCGTCGGCGCTGATCGTGACGGACGGGTTCGCGTCTGCCGGTGGATTCGGCAGCTCGGAGTGCACTGCGTCGGCGAGTTCATTGCTCGGGCCGGCGATCAGCCGCCGGAGCTCCCACGTTGCCAGGTCCTGCGGCGACTCCAGCGCGGTGTATCGCACGTCGGGCACCAGGTGCTGTTCACTTTGGTCGTAGAAGTACAGCCGCACCGGCCGGTACATCTGCGCGAACTCGTCGGAGTAGACGACGAGGCCACTCGGCGGTGCGTCGCTGATGCGGTACTGCCCGTTGACCGGGTCGAGGCCGTACTGGTACGACCACGGCTGGCCGCTGCCGCCGGTCGCAGCTGGAGTCAGCGAGTACGTACCGTCCGCTGCGAGCGAGCCGATCTGGGTACCCGAGACGCCAATCCCGACGGCATGCGGCGGATCGTTGCTGTTCCCGACACTTACGTCGGCGAGCTCCACGCTGCCGGCCAGGATCGTGACGGTCCGGTCCGACCAGTTGCGTTGCTCGTCCGGCGTGAGGAACTCATGCGCCGCCCGGTCGATCGGCTCGGTGACGTTGGCGCGCAGGAACTCCTGCACGATCGTCCGGGGCTCGGCACCGGGCTGTGGGGTGTTCGTCGGCTTGGCAGGCTCCGCCGGCGCCCCCTGCACAGGGCCGATCACCTGCGGCTTCGATGATGTCGGCACCCCGGAGCAGCCCGCAGCGAGTACCGCGAGCGCCGCCACTCCGGCAAGCGTGCGCCTCATGAGCGGGTCTCCAACGCGTCAGCCGGTTCGAGTGGCAGCGGCGACGACGACAGCACCTCGCCGGCGCGCCGCGGCAGGGTGAGCCGGAATTGCGCCCCGGACCCGCGTTCACCCCAGGCCTGCAGCCAACCACCGTGCAGCCGGGCGTCTTCGAGGCTGATGGCCAGGCCCAGCCCGGTGCCGCCGGTGAGGCGGCTGCGCGACGGATCGCCACGCCAGAAGCGGTTGAACACGAATCCGACCTCGCCGGGACGCATGCCCACGCCGTGGTCGCGCACGGTCACCGCGGCGGCGGTGGTGTCGGCGGCGACCGTCACCACGACCGGACGACCTTCGCCGTACTCGAGGGCGTTGCCGATCAGGTTGCGGAGGATCCGCTCGACGCGGCGCGCGTCGATCTCGACCGGCACCGGGTCGTCAGGCACGCGCATGACGATGTCGCTGCCGTGCCGGGCGGCCAGCATGCCCTGGGACTCCGCTGCACGAGCCGCAACCGAGCGCAGGTCGATGTCGTCGGCCTCCAGCCGGGCCACCCCCGCGTCGTAGCGAGAGATCTCGAGCAGGTCGGCCAGCAGGCCTTCGAACCGGTCCAGTTCCGCATGCAGCAGCTCCGCCGAGCGGGCTACCTGCGGTGGGAAGTCGCCCCGGCGGGTGTGGAGCACCTCGGCCGCCATCCGGATCGTGGTCAGTGGCGTGCGGAGCTCGTGCGAGACGTCGCTGGTAAACCGGCGCTGCAGCCGGGAGAGCTGCTCCAGCTGCTGGATCTGCCGCTGGACACTGCCCGCCATCTCGTTGAACGCCTGCCCGAGGAGAGCGATGTCGTCGCTGCCGCTGACCCGGATGCGTTGCGAGAGGTCGCCGCCGGCGACGCGCGCCGCCGTCCGTGCCGCCACGCGTACCGGCCGCACCACCTGCCGCGTGACCAGGACGGCGATCATCGCCACGAACAGCACCAGGCCGAGGCCTGCAAGCAGCACGGTGCGTTGCACCAACGCGATCGTGTCTTGTTCGACATTCAGCGGGAACAAGTAGTAAATCTCGTACATCCCGCCTTGCGCCTGGACGGACTCACCGATGACCAGTCCAGGCCCCATCGGCCCGCCGCGCGAGGCTTGAATGCGGGCGTACTGGACCGCAGGCTTTCCGCGCTCGACCAGGCGTTGCAGCCCGGCCGGCACCGGATCGCTGTCGAATACATCCGCCAGCGCCGCGAGCTGGACGTCCGAGACGTCCGACTTGATCAGAACGCGGTACAACCCGGCGTCGTTGCTGCTGAGCGCGAGCTCGCTCTTGAGGTTCGAGACGGCGTTGGCGACACCCTGGACATCGGCGAAGTTCGTCTCGTCGAGCGCCGCCCGCGCCGAGGCCATCGCGGTATCGACCTGGGCGATAGCCGCGCTGCGCTTGGCGCGCAGCACACCGCCACTGATCTGGTCGACCAGGAAGATGCCCACGATCAGCACCACGGCGCCGCTGATCACCAGCGTGGTCACGGCGACGCGCAGTTGCAGCGAGCGGCTCCAGGCACGCGCGGCAGCCTGGGCCGCCGGCCGCAGCGAGCCCGCAACGCTGCGCGCCCACCGTTCCGCCCGGTCCCTGATGCCGACAAGACGAAGCGGTGGCCGCTTCAGGGCCTCGCCTGAGGCGCGTCTCGGAGAGTCCGCCTCGACAGGGACCGCGGGAGGGTTCTCGATCATGGTGGTCCGGCTTTGTACCCGACGCCGCGGACCGTCAAGACGATCTCTGGCTTCTCCGGGTCACGCTCGACCTTCGACCGCAGGCGCTGCACGTGGACGTTAACGAGCCGGGTGTCTGCAGCGTGCCGGTAACCCCACACCTGCTCGAGCAGCACCTCCCGAGTGAACACCTGGCGTGGCTTGCGGGCCAGCGCCACGAGCAGGTCGAACTCCAGGGGGGTCAGCGCGATCGTGGTGCCGTCGCGGCGCACCTGATGCCCGGGCACGTCGATGCTCACCGGGGAGTCGGGCGGGCCGATCGTGAGCGACTCGCTCGCGATGTCGTCGTGGTGACGCAGCCGCGCGCGCATCCGCGCGACGAGCTCCTTCGGCTTGAACGGCTTGACGACGTAGTCGTCGGCCCCCGACTCCAGGCCGAGCACGACGTCGACGGTGTCGCTCTTCGCGGTGAGCATGATGATCGGAACGCCGCTCTCGGCGCGGATCGCACGGCACACGTCCAGGCCGGAGAGGCCGGGCAACATCAGATCGAGGAGCACGATGTCGGGCTTGGACTCGCGAAAAACGGTAACTGCCCGGTTGCCGTCAGGGACGAAGGCAGGGTCAAAGCCGTCCGCGCGCAGCACGATGCCGAGCATTTCGGCCAGCGCGGAGTCGTCGTCGACGACCAGGACGCGAGGTTTCACGAATCCATCCTGACATCTTCGTGCCGTGCAGGAAGTGAACAGGCCGCCAGTGATCGTTGCGGCGGCCTGCACAGCCTGCACTAAGCCCCACGGACCGCGCTACCTCTGTCCTGCCGGACGGGCGGCGGCGCCCAAATCAGTAGCGATAATGCTCCGGCTTGTAGGGGCCCGCCACGTCAACGCCGATGTAGTCGGCCTGGTCCTTGGTGAGCGTCGTCAGCTTCGCGCCGACTGCACCGAGGTGCAGGCGGGCGACCTTCTCGTCCAGGTGCTTGGGCAGCACGTACACCCGCTTGTCGTAGCTGCCCTGCTTGGTGTGCAGCTCGATCTGGGCGATGGTCTGGTTCGAGAACGACGCACTCATGACGAAGCTCGGGTGGCCCGTGGCATTGCCGAGGTTCAGCAGCCGGCCCTCGCTCAGCACGATGATCGCGTGCCCGTCGGCGAAGATCCACTCGTCGACCTGCGGCTTGACGTTCACCCTGCGGACGCCCGGCACCTTCGCAAGGCCGGCCATGTCGATCTCGTTGTCGAAGTGGCCGATGTTGCCGACGATCGCCTGGTGCTTCATCCGGTTCATGTGGTCGGCCATGATGATGTCCTTGTTGCCGGTGGCTGTGACGAAGATGTCAGCCCGCTCGACGACGTCCTCGAGAGTGACGACCTCGATGCCGTCCATCGCCGCTTGCAGCGCGCAGATCGGGTCGACCTCGGTCACGACGACGCGCGCGCCCTGCCCGCGCAGCGACTCGACGCAACCCTTGCCGACGTCGCCGTAGCCGCACACCACGGCGAGCTTGCCGCCGATCATCACGTCCGTGCCGCGGTTGATGCCGTCGATGAGCGAGTGCCGGCAGCCATACTTGTTGTCGAACTTGCTCTTGGTGACCGAGTCGTTGACGTTGATCGCCGAGAACAGCAGCGTGCCGTTCTTCTCGAACTCGTACAGCCGGTGGACGCCCGTGGTGGTCTCCTCGGTGACCCCGATGATCGACTGAGCCATCCGGGTGTAATGCCCGGACCGCGTCTCCAGGGAGCGGCGCAGCCGATCAAGGATGATCTGGTACTCAGCGGAGTCGTTCTCGTCCGGCTGCGGCACGGCGCCTGCCGCCTCGAACTCGACGCCCATGTGGATGAGCAGCGTCGCGTCACCGCCGTCGTCGACGATCGAGTCCGGGCCGCTGCCATCGGGCCAGGTGAGCATCTGCTCGGTGCACCACCAGTACTCCTCGAGGGTCTCGCCCTTCCAGGCGTACACGGCGACGCCCTGCGGGTTGTCCGGCGTTCCGGTGGGGCCCACGACGGCGGCCGCTGCCGCGTGGTCCTGGGTGGAGAAGATGTTGCAGCTCACCCAGCGCACGTCCGCGCCCAGGGCCACCAGCGTCTCGATGAGCACCGCCGTCTGGACGGTCATGTGCAGCGAGCCCGCGATCTTGCGGCCCTTCAGGGGCTGCTGTGGCCCGTACTCCTTGCGCAGCGCCATCAGACCGGGCATTTCGTGCTCGGCAAGCTGGATCTCCTTGCGGCCGAACTCGGCAAGCGACAGGTCGGCGACCTTGAAGTCGTGGACCGACCCTGCTGAGTCGGGCGTGAGCGTGACGGACACTGATACTCCTTCTGTGCTGGTCGAGGCGCCGGCGCTTCTGTACGCCGCCGCGCCTTCGGCGCTTGGATAGGGCTGCTCGTACTGGGACAGCTTGCGGTACAGCGTCGCCTCAGGAGGCGGTGTCGCGCGGTGCAGCGGCCCGAACCAGTCGTCCACTGCCCGCGCCAGCTGCGCGTCGGTGCGCATGCGCAGCTCGAATGCGATGTCGGTGATGCCGAGGTCGTGCTGGTCGAGCAACTGGCGCAGCCGCTGGAGCCGCTCGATCTGCCGCGGACCGTACAGGCGATGCCCACCGGGTGTCCGTAGCGCGGTCACCAGCCCGGCCCGCTCCAGGTAACGGAGCATCCGCTGCGACCAGCCGGTCATCTCGGCGGCCTGCTGGATCGTCAATCTCTGCATCGGCAGAGACCCTACCACGGTCGTGTCAAGTTTAAAGGCCGGTGCTCGCCACGAAGATCCGCCCGCTGCCCTGCACGCTGACGACCGCCTCGTCCGCGCCGATGAACGCAGCGCGGCCCCGATCCAGTTCGACCACAGCCGTCTCGCCCGCGACGCGCGCCGGAGCGTCGACCGGCAACACGATCCGCGGGGCCGGGTCGGTGAGGGTGGCCGCCCCGCCGACGAGCGAGAGGGCGAAGTCGGGAACCGGCACGTGGAAGGCGCCGTCCACCGCGGGCCAGCGCGGCTCGGCGAGCTCGGAGAAGTCCGTGATCCGCAGCAATTCGGCGACATCGACGTGCTTCGGGGTGAACCCGCAGCGCAGCACGTTGTCGCTGTTGGCCATGATCTCGACGCCCGTGCCGGACAGATAGCTGTGCACGTTGCCCGCCGCCAGGTAGATCGCCTCGCCCGGGGCCAGCCGGACGAAGTTCAGCAGCAGCGCCAAGGCGATGCCGACGTCGCCGGGGAAGTCGCGGGCGGCCCGGGTAAGCGCGTCGCCGACCTCCGCCCACTCGGTGCCGGCCAGCCGGGGTAAACCGGCGACGACCGCGTCGGCAAGCGGCTCCGGCTCGTCCAGCGACAGCAGGGCGGTAAACGCCGCGCGCAGCCCGTCGCGGGCAAGCACGTCACGCAACCAGGCGAGGCTGAGCGCGTCGAGCAGGCGCAATGTCTCGCTGACGGGGCGGAACCCGCACAGCGCCTGGAATTCGGTCAACGCGCAGAGCAGCTCGGGTTTGTGGTTGGCGTCCTTGTAATTGCGCTGCGGCGCGTCTCTCGGCAGGCCGCGGGCGTCCTCGGCGGCATAGCCGGCGCGCGCCTGCGCAAGGTTGGGATGGACCTGGATGGACAGTGCCGTCTCGGCGGCGAGCACCTTGAGCATGAACGGCAGCTGCGGCCCGAGCTTCTGGACGACGGAGCTGCCCAGCAGCGGCTCCGGCTCGGCGGCGATCAGCTTGTCGAGCGTGCTGTCACCGACACCGGACGGGTCGCCTGCGTGTGCGCCGTACCAGAGTTCAGCGGCAGGCAGGCTGGTGGGCGGGACGCCGAGCAATGCCGGAATCGCGGTGCGCGAGCCCCACGCGTAGGGCCGGATCACGCCGTCGAGCGCAAAGACGCTCATCGTGACTCCAGGGCGGCACGGTCGATGTCGGGTTCGAGGTAGATGACGGTCGCGGCAGGGACGGCGGCGCGCACCCGCGCTTCGGCGCCGTCGATGGCGGCCGCCACGTCGGCAAGGGTCGCTGTGCGTGGCATCGCGAGCTTGGCCGCGACGAGCAGCTCATCGGGGCTGAGATGCATGGTGCGCAGGTGTATCACCCGCTCGACGCCCGGTCCAACCAGGTTGGCAACGATCGCTGTGACCACCTCGGGCGCCGCGGCCTCCCCGAGCAGCAGACTCTTCGTCTCAACAATGAGGATCGCCGCGACAGTGAGCAGCAGGACCCCGATGCTGATGGTGCCGAGCCCGTCCCACACGGAATTGCCGGTCGCCACCGTGAGGCCGACGCCGGCAAGCGCGAGCAACAAGCCGATCAGCGCCGCGGTGTCCTCGAGCAACACCACCGGCAGTTCAGGCAGCTTGGCGCGGCGGATGAACGCGAACCACCCCAGCGAGCCCTTGGTTTCGCGTGACTCGCCGACCGCGGTCCGTAACGAGAAACTCTCGAGAACGATCGCCACGCCGAGCACCCCGAACGCCACTGCCGGCGAGTCGAGGTGATGCGGATGACGGATCTTCTCGACGCCCTCGTACACGGCGAACAGGCCGCCTGCCGAGAACAGCATCAGTGCGACCAAGAAGGCGTAGACATAGCGGTCGCGGCCGTACCCGAACGGATGCTCCGGCGTGGCCCGCCGACGTGAACGGTGTGCGCCGACGAGCAGCAGCGCCTGGTTGCCCGAGTCGACCACGGAGTGCACGCCTTCGGCGAGCATGGACGACGATCCGGTGATCACGAAGGCGATGAACTTGATCACCGCGATACCGAGGTTGGCGCCGAGCGCGGCGATCACCGCGCGAGTACCCCCGCTTGAGCTCAATGCGCCAGCTCCCCGGGTCGTGGCTCGGACGGGTCGATGCCCCGCCCGAGCGCCAGGTAAGTCGCCACGAACGCCCCGAACAGCGTGGCGGCGGCGAGGCGCGAGAGCGGCGGGCCTGCCGGAACGTCCACCGTGGACGATCGCAGCCCACGCTGCTGCGCGATGTGATGCAGCGCCTCCGCTGCCCGGCGCGCCGCGACCTCGTCGAGCTGAATCTGTGCTCCGGACCGCGGGCCCAGCGACTCGTCATCCGGATCACCGTCGTCGCCGATTGTGACCAGTCGCGGCCGTGCGGGCTGGTCCTCGTCCCGATCCCGGAAGAACTCATCCTCGAACGTGCCCTGCGGCTCGCCGACCAGCAAGGCGCCCGCTGCCGCGACGCCGTCGGGCAGGCTGACCGCGATAGCGGGCACTCC
>JBPYES010000396.1:0-2347 GCA_051984825.1 Jatrophihabitantaceae bacterium | reverse complement strand
CGATCGTCGATCGCCGCTACGACCGGCGAGCGCGGTTCGAGGTCGAAGCTCAGATGCGCCGTGCCGTACTCCAGATCCGCGCTCACCTCAAAGCCGAGGCGGCGGATCATGCGCAACGCCGCGGTGTTCTCGGCGAGGACGTCCGCGACGAACCGACGGATGCCACGCCGCCAGGCGATGCTTGCGAGGTGCTCGATCAGCAGCGTGCCGATGCCTTCGTGCTGTTCGGTGTCCTCGACGAGCACTGCGAACTCTGCCGTCGTGTCGTTCACCGGTTCGAACCCGGCGACCGCGACGATCTCGCCGCCGACAATCGCCACCAGCGTCTGAGGCTCAGCGTCGGTCGTCCGCAGCAGCCGCTCCAGGTAGGCGTCGGCCGCGTGCCGTCCGACCGTGAAGAAGCGGTAGTAGATCGATTCGTCAGATGCGCGCGAGTGTAGCCCTAGCAGCGCCTCGCGGTCGCTCTCCTTGACGGGGCGCAAGTGGACCAGGCCGCCGCTGGTCCGCAGCGCATAGACCTCGGGAACATCCATCGCAGTGAGCTTCACCCGGCGATCAGGCGAGTGAGGTCAGCAAGCCGGCAGGTGTAGCCCCATTCGTTGTCGTACCAGCCGAAAACCTTGACGAAGCGGCCCGACGCCTGGGTAAGGCCCGAGTCGAAGATGCAGGACGCGGCGTCGCCGATCACGTCGGTGGACACGACCGGTTCGGTGGTGTAGCGCAGCAGACCTGCGAGCGGGCCTGCTTGGCCAGCGGCCTGGAATGCCGCGTTCACGTCGTCGACCGTGACGTCGACCTCGAGCAGCACGGCGAGATCGACCAGCGAGCCGTCGACGACGGGAACGCGCAATGCCACGCCGTCGAGCCGGCCCTTCAGATCGGGCAGAACTTCCCCGACTGCTCGGGCCGCGCCGGTCGTGGTGGGGATGATGTTCACCGCCGCCGCCCGGGCACGACGCGGATCCTTGTGCGGCGCGTCGAGCACGTTCTGGTCGTTGGTGTACGCGTGCACGGTCGTCATGAAGCCGCGCTCGATGCCGAACGCGTCGTGCAGCACCTTCACCATCGGCGCCACGCAGTTCGTGGTGCACGAGGCGTTGGAGATCACGCGATGGCTCGCCGGATCGTAGGTGTCGTCGTTGACGCCCAGCACGATCGTCGCGTCCACGCCCTTGCCCGGCGCGGAGATGATCACCCGCTGCGCGCCGGCCGACAGGTGCGCCGCGGCCGCGTCCCGGGTACGGAACTTGCCCGTCGACTCGATGACGACCTCGGCGCCATACGCCGCCCAGTCCAGCCCGGATGGCTCCCGGACCGCGCTGACCCCGATCTTGCGGCCATCCACTACGAGCGTCTCAGCGCTCACCTCGACGTCCTTGCCGAAGGGGCCGAACGTGCTGTCGTAGCGGAGCAGCCGCGCAATCGTCGCCGAGTCGGCGACGTCGTTAACCGCGACTACCTCGAGGTCGGTGGTGGTCGTCGCATAGCGCAGGTACTCCCGGCCGATGCGGCCCATGCCATTGATGCCAACACGAATGCTCACGGAATCTCCTTATTGCCATGGACAACCAGCACGGGGAGCGTCGCGTGCTCGGCGCAGTGGGCGCTCACCGAGCCCAGCAGCAGCCCGGCGAAACCACCGTGCCCGCGGCTGCCCACCACGAGCAGGTCGGCATCCTTGCTCTCGTCGAGCAGCACCTTGGCGGGATTGCCCTCACGCACGATCAGCCGCGTCCCCGTAGGCGGCTCCGCACCGAACACCTCGTCTACAGCTCGGCTGAGCACTTTCTCGGCGTCCTTCTCCGGATTCCAATCACCGGGCATGTAGGAAAAGCCGTAGCTCGCCGGCGGATGCCACGCGATGACGGCGTCGATCCATCCACCGGTAACCGCCAAGAACCGCCCCGCCCAGCGCAGGGCCGCCTTCGACGGCTGGGAGCCGTCGACACCGACGACGATGTGGCTCATGACTGCTCCGCCGACTGCCAGCCGTCCACTCCGACGACGACCCGCTGAGCCATAGCGGCTACCTCCCGTGCGAGCTACGCCTTAAGCACAGCACGGTTTGCCCCTCCGCGTGAGGGCCGAAGGTCCTGACGCAGGTCGGCGCCGCCGCAGCGGCTGCTCAGCCCAGGCTGACGGCGAAGACGTGCAAGGCCGGTACGCCTGCGGTGGCAGCGACGCTGACGTCCGGAAGGATCAGCTCCGCCACCGTCTTCGACGGGTCCAGGGTCGCGCTGCGGTAGTAGATGTTGACCGGGGTGTGGTCCTGGGTGTTGTTCGGGCGGTTGCGGTACGGCGCGGTGATCGCCGGGTCGCTGCCCGCCGGCGGCGTCCCGTACCAGTC
>JBPYES010000395.1:0-13100 GCA_051984825.1 Jatrophihabitantaceae bacterium | reverse complement strand
CGCCTGCGCCAGCGGGCGCGTGCCGTCATGGACATGCTCGACATCACTGCGGACGCACGCCGGCCTTGCGCCAGCCTGCCGTACGGCGTGCGGAAGCGTGTCGCGCTCGCCCGCGCCCTGGTGAGCGAGCCGCGGCTGCTGCTTCTCGACGAGCCGGCGGCGGGTCTGTCGAGCGCCGAGACGGCGGACATCGCGAAGATCATTCGCGGGCTACGGGAGCGCACCACCGTGATGCTCGTCGAGCACCACATGGACTTCGTGATGGGCCTGTCCGACCACATCGTGGTGCTCGACTTCGGTGAGGTGATCGCGCGGGGCACGCCGGCGCAGGTGCGCGCCGACCCGGCTGTGCAGCGTGCGTATCTCGGCGAGTTGGTACGTGCGGCGCACGAGAGGGCGCACGCGATCGATGCTTGACGTCGTCGGGCTCACCGCCAGTTACGGGCCGGTCCGCGCCCTGGAAGACGTCGACCTGCACGTCGAGCAGGGTGCGATCACCGCGGTGCTCGGAGCGAACGGTGCCGGCAAGACGACGTTGCTGCGTGCGGTCAGCGGCCTGCTGCGTCCCCAGCGCGGCACGGTTCGCCTCGCCGGGCGTGACGTCACGCGCCGCGCGCCGGAGGCGCTGGTGCGTCTCGGGATGGCGCACGTGCCCGAGGGCCGCGGCGTAATCGCCGAGCTGACCGTGGAGGAGAACCTGCGTCTCGGAGGGCTGTGGCGGCGCGACCGCGCGTGGCTGCGCACCGGCACGGCACAGATGTACGAGCTGTTCCCGCCGATTTCGGCGCGACGCAGCACGCGCGCCGAGCTGCTTTCCGGTGGCGAGAGGCAGATGCTCGTTATCGCCCGGTCGCTCATGAGCCGCCCGCGGCTGCTGCTGCTCGACGAGCCGTCGCTCGGCCTCGCGCCGCTTGTCTCGGCGCAGATCATCGCCACGCTGCGGGAGCTGTGCAACACCACCGGGGTGACGATCCTGCTGGTCGAGCAGAACGCCGCGACGGCGCTGTCGGTCGCCGACTTCGCAATCGTCCTGAACCTCGGGCGCAAGGTTGAGGACGACCGAGCCGAGCGGCTCGCCGCCGACGACCGCGTCCGGCACGCCTATCTGGGGATGTGATGGGACGTTTCGTGGACCTCACGCTCGCCGGCGTCACGGCCGGAGCGGTGTACGCGGCGATCGCACTGGCCCTGGTGCTCATCTGGCGGTCGACGCGCATCGTCAACTTCGCCCAAGGCGGAATGCTGATGATCACGACGTTCATCGGCTACACGGTCATCCACCACGGCGGTTCGTACTGGCTCGCGCTGGCCGTCGCAATCGCCAGCGGACTGGTACTCGGCGCCGTCGTCGAGCGGGTGCTGATTCGCCCGATCGAGAATCGCTCACCACTTTCCGCCGTCGTCGTCACGTTCGGCCTGCTTGTGCTACTGCAGGGGCTGGCCGGCATGATCTTCGGCGGGACGCCGCGGTCGTACCCGCCGGCGTTCAGCATCGTCGGCTACGGCAACGGCCATCATCGGTTGCTGTTCGCCCCGAACGACTTGTTTGTGGTGCTGGTTGTCGTCGGCGTCATGGCGCTGCTGGCCCTCGTGTTCCGGCGCACGTCGATCGGCCTGCGCATGCGGGCTGCCGCGTTCGCGCCAGAGGTCGCCCGGCTACTCGGAGTGCGCGTCGGGCGCATGCTCACCCTGGGCTGGGCCCTAGCAGCCGGCGTCGGCGCGCTTGCCGGCGTCCTCGTCGCACCGTCCACATTCGTCAGCCCGACGGCGTTCGACGCCAGCCTGGTGTACGGCTTCACCGCCGCCGTCATCGGCGGGCTGGACAGCCCACCCGGGGCCGTGGTTGGCGGTGTCTCCCTGGGCCTGACGCTCAGCTACATCTCGGGCTATCTCGGCTCGGACCTCGTGCCCCTGGGCGCGCTGGTGGTGCTGATGGTGGTGCTGATGGTGCGGCCGAGCGGGCTGTTCGGCGCGCCGGCGGGGCGGCGGGTATGACGATCACGGCGCCCCGGCCATTCGGCGCGGCGATCGCCGAGCGCTGGGCCGGATCGACGCTGCTTCGGCACCTGTCGATCGCAGTGGTGGGCCTGGGCGGCTACTACCTGCTGTCCATATGGCTGGACGCGTTCCATGATCTCCAACTGGCGCAGATCAGCTACACGGCGATCGCCGCCGCCGGGTTGACCGTGCTGTCCGGGCTGAGCGGGCAGATATCGCTGGGCCACGGCGCGTTGATGGCCGTCGGCGCCTACTCCACCGCGCTCCTGCTGGAGCACCAGCACTGGAAGCTTGGCCTCGTACTGCTGGTGAGCACCGCGATCACCCTGGTGGTCGGTGCGGTCATCGGACTGGCCGCAGCGCGGCTACGGGGGCCGTATCTCGCCGGGGCGACGCTCGCGCTGGCGGTCGGCCTTCCGTCACTGGCCAACTACCACGGGTTGCGGAACGTTCTGGGCGGCGCCAACGGGCTCCTGGTTGCACCCGCCCCGCCCCCGATCGGCCTCGGCGAGACGTTCCCCGTCGAGCGGTGGCAGGCGTGGATCTGTGGGCTGTGCCTCGTCATCACGTTGCTGCTGCTGGCCAATCTCGCGAGCAGCCGAATCGGCCGGGACATGCGGCTCGTCCGTGAGGACGAGGACGCCGCCGCGCTCGCGGGTGTGCACGTCGCCAGGACGCAGGTGCTCACGTTCGCCATCAGCGCCGCGTGTGCCGGCCTTGCGGGCGGGCTGTTCGCGTTCGTGAACGAGCTGGCATCGCCCGGAGCGTTCCCGCTCAGCCTCTCCCTGGCGTTGCTGACCGCCGCCGTCCTCGGCGGGCTGGGCAGCCTCGCGGGTGCCATCTACGGGTCGGTCATCGTCACGTTGCTGCCGACCTGGTCGGCGGACATCGCCCAGTCCGCGCACCTCTCCCGGTCCGTCTACGCGAATGTGCCGCTGGTCGTGTACGGCGTGGTGCTCATCGGCGTCATGATTCTGTTCCCGTCCGGTCTCCAGGGCGGGCTGCGCTGGGCCGGGCGGTGGCTCTGGATCACGATTCGTCGCCCACTTGCGCGGAAGGGCTCGCACTGACACGCACGTGTGGCTACAGTGCCGGAAAATAGAATGCCGTTCTAGTAGGAGGCGCAAGCGACATGTCCATGTCTCCTCGACTGCGCCCCGCTGCTGCTGTCGCAGCGGGCGCGGCCCTGGCCCTAGTGGTGAGCGCCTGCAGTAGCAGCAGCAGTGGCAGCAAAGGCGGCGGCGCGACCGGTGGCTCGACGGGTGGCGCGAACAAGGCCAGCGCGCCGGGCGTCACCGCGACTACCGTCACGATCGGCGCCACCGACCCACTGACGGGCCCCGCAGCGCCCGGTTACAGCGAGATCCCCGTCGCAGCGCAGGCCTACTTCAACTACGCCAACGCCAACGGCGGCGTGTACGGGCGCAAGGTCACGCTCAAGTACCTCGACGACGCCTACAACCCGGCCCAGACGCTGACCTTGACGAAGCAGCTCGTTCTCCAGGACAAGGTGTACGCGATGGTCGGCGCCCTCGGTACGCCGACGCACACCAAGGTTGTGGACTTCCTCAACAGCGAGCGGGTGCCTGACCTGTTCGTCGCCTCCGGGTGCTCGTGTTGGGACCAGCCCAGCGCGCACCCGTACACGTTCGGGTGGCAGCCCGACTACATCGTCGAGGGGAAGATCCTCGGCCAGTACATCTCGAAGACCTACCCCGGCAAGAAGGTTGCGTACTTCTACCAGGACGACGACTTCGGCAAGGACGGCCTGAAGGGCCTGGACAAGTACATCGACCAAAGCCTCGTGGTGAGCCGTCAACCTTACGAGCCGGGCAATACCGACGTCACGGCTCAGGTTTCTGCGATCGCGCGGGCGAAGCCGGACGTCGTCGTACTGTTCACGATTCCGGCATACACGGCGCTGTTCAAGCTGACGTCACTGAAGCTCGGCTTCAGTCCGACGATGGTCGTCTCGAACGTCGGCTCGGATCCGATCACCCTCTCCGGACTGCTCGAGGCCTTCGCCAAACAAGGCGGCGCGACGGTCAAGGGCAGCCAGCTGATCGAGGGCGTCGTGACCGACGCCTATCTGCCTTCGCTCGGCGACACGTCCAATTCGTGGATCGCGCTGTTCAAGAAGGTGCATGACCAATACGCCCCGAGCCTGCCCTTCGACGGCAACGTCGTCTACGGGATGGCGTACGCGTACACGTTCCTCCAGGCCTTGAAGGCGGCAGGCCAGAACCCGACCCGGCAGAGCATCGTCGACGCGGTGGCGAAAGGCGGCTTGACCGGGCCAGGTCTCGTCCCGTACCGCTACAGCAAGGACTCGCACGCCGGCTTCATCGGAGTGCAGATCGGCACGATCAAGAGCGGCGCGATCGTAGTCACCGGCACGCCGATGACCACCGACGACGGCTCCGGTGCAATCACTCCGTACACGACCGCGCAACAGGCTGCACCGGCGAACGGCATTCCAGCCGGCTGAGCCGTAGCTTCGTTACCGAGCGTCTCGCAGTAGCCGCTTGGCGATCTTGCCGGTCGGGCCCTTGGGCAGCTCGGCGACGATGCGCACCTCGCGTGGGTACTTGTACGCCGCGATGCGTTCCTTCGCCCAGGCGACGATGTCCTCGCTGCGCGCGCTCGCTCCCGGCTTGAGCGACACGACGGCGACGACCTCCTCGCCGAGGCGCTCGTCGCGCCGGCCGATCACGGCGGCCTCCGAGATGGCCGGGTGCTGGTAGAGGAGTTCCTCCACCTCGCGTGGGTACACGTTGAACCCGCCGCGGTTGATGAGGTCCTTCTTGCGGTCCACGACGAAGACGAATCCGTCGTCGTCCTGATAGCCGAGGTCGCCGGTGTGGAACCAGCCGCCGCGAAACGCTTGGGCAGTTTCTTCGGGTCGTTGGTAATAGCCCTTCGTGATGTTGTGTCCGCGCAGCACGATCTCCCCGACGTGGTCGGTCCCAGGTGGTAGCGGCCGGTCGTTCTCGTCGACGATTCGCAGCTGGATGCCCCAAATCGGCTTGCCGATCGACAGCACTTTCCGGTCGTCCGGGGTCGGGTTCACCGTCGCTGTGGATGCCGACTCGGAAAGGCCATAGCCCTCGAGGATGGGTATGCCGTATTTCGCCTCGAACGCGCGCAACACCTGCTCAGGGATCGCGGCACCACCGGAACTCGCGATACGCAAGCTGCTCGTGTCGTAGCGCGTGGTGTCGGCCGCGGCGAGGGCGTGGTACATGGTCGGCACACCGGCCAGAATCGTGATGCGATCACGTTCGATCGCCGACAGGACGGCCGCGACGTCGAAGCGCGGCAACACCGAGACGCACCTGGTGTGCCGGACGACTGAGTTGAGCACGCTCGACAAGCCGTACACATGGAAAAACGGCAGCACCGCGAGGGTGACGTCGTGCTCGTCCAGGCCGAACCGTTCGGCGGAGAGCGTGCAGTTCATGTACAGCTGGAAATGCGACAGCTCCGCGCCCTTGGGACGGCCGGTGGTGCCGCTTGTATAGAGGAGTACGGCCGTGTCGTCGGCGGACGTCGGCCAGATGTCGCCATCGTCCGGCGCGTCGAGCAGCGCCCCGAACGCGATCCAGCCGGATGTTGTCGCGGCGTCGCCCACGGCCACGGCGGTCACGCCGGCGGTGTCCTTCAACGCGGCGTTGACCTCGTCCGCCAGGTGGGCATGGGCGATGATCATCCGGGCGTCCGAATCTTCCACGTGGTAGGCGATCTCGGCTGCCTTCAGCAGCGGGTTGAGCGGCACCATCGTGAGTCCGGCCTTCAGGATCCCGAAGTAGGCGATGACGAACTCAGGAACGTTCGCCAGCTGCACAGCGATCTTGTCGCCAGGCTCCAAGCCGCGTCGGCGCAGGCTAGCGGCGAACTGGCCCGACAGCGCGTCGACTTCCGCATAGGTGAGCGAGCCGTCCGGGAAACGCAGAAACTTCTTTGCAGGCTCGGCATTGCGCGATTCGCGCAGCATGATGGCCAGGTTGAAGCTCATGGCGTGGTCGGCCTCCGTCGCGTCGCACAGCGAACCTGAGCGGCCCGGTTGCGTGGCATGACCGGGCCTGCGATCGTACCGAATGAGATTCGAATTGTAGCCTGGGAGCGATCATGATGAGCGCTTGCGCGAAGAATCCGCCGGCCGGTACGCGGCGGGCTAAGAATGACTGACGCAGTAATCGTGGCGGCCGCCCGTTCGCCGATTGGCCGGGCCGGCAAGGGTTCGCTGGTCGACGTACGCCCGGACGACCTGGTGGCGCACGTGATTCGCGCTTCGCTGGCGAAGGTGCCGGCGCTGGACCCGGGCGAGATCGACGACCTCTACCTGGGTTGTGGGTTGCCGGGCGGTGAGCAGGGCTTCAACCTGGCTCGCGTGGTGGCCGTCGAGTTGGGCTACGACTTCCTGCCGGGCGCCACGATCACCCGCTACTGCTCGTCGTCGCTGCAAACCACCCGGATGGCCTTCCACGCGATCAAGGCCGGCGAGGGCGACGTGTTCCTCTCCGCCGGCGTCGAGATGGTGTCGCGGTTCGTGAACGGCTCCTCCGACTCGTGGCCGGACACCCATAGCCCGCTGTTCGCCTCGGCCGCGCAGCGCTCGGCGCTCGCCGCCGAGGGCGGCGTCGAGTGGCACGACCCGCGGGCCGACGGCATGCTGCCCGACGTCTACCTCCCGATGGGGCAGACCGCCGAGAATGTCGCGCAGTTGAAGGGCATCAGCCGCGAGGAGATGGACCATTTCGGGGTCCGCTCGCAGAACCTGGCCGAGCAGGCGATCAAGGACGGTTTCTGGGCCCGCGAGATCACCCCGGTGACCACCCCGTCCGGGGCGACGGTCGACGCCGACGACGGCCCGCGTCCCGGCGTGAACTACGAGGCGGTGGCAGCGCTCAAGCCGGTGTTCCGCCCCGACGGACGTGTTACCGCCGGCAACTGCTGCCCGCTCAACGACGGCGCCGCCGCCCTGGTCGTCATGAGCGACATCAAGGCCGCTGCGCTGGGCCTGACGCCGCTGGCGCGCATCGTCGCGACCGGAGTCTCGGCCCTGTCACCGGAGATCATGGGCCTCGGCCCGATCGAGGCGTCGCGCCGGGCACTGGCCCGTGCCGGCATGACCATCGGCGACATGGACCTCGTCGAGATCAACGAGGCGTTCGCCGCGCAGGTCATCCCCTCCTATCGTGAGCTCGGCATCGACCTCGACCGGCTCAACGTCAACGGCGGCGCCATCGCCGTCGGCCACCCGTTCGGCATGACCGGCGCCCGCATCACGACCACGCTGATCAACTCCCTGCAATGGCACGACAAGCAGCTCGGCCTGGAGACGATGTGCGTCGGCGGTGGTCAGGGCATGGCCATGATCATCGAACGGCTCTCTTGAGCCGGCGTCATGTTCCCAGAGCGATGAAGGACAGGCCGGTCGCAAGGCCGACCGGGTCGTGACTGGTTTCCGACCGGGCCCTGAAAAGCGCCTCGGGCAAGGTGGCGCCGTCTTGTAGCGACTCGTGCAAGGCCACCATCAGTGGGACTACAGCACGGTCGTTTACCGGCACGACGCTGGCAAGGATGCCGGCCGCGCCGAGCGGTATGAGACTGCTGACCAGTCCCAGGAGCTCGTCTGCGCCGACCGGAGCGGCGACGCCGGACTCGCAGCTGGACAACACCAGCCGGTATGGGGCGCGTCGCAGTCGCTCAAAGTCGTGGACGATGAGCGGTCCGTCATCGAGTCGCAGTGATGAAAACAGCGGGTTGTCGGCGCGGAACGTGCCGTGCGCCGCGATGTGCGCGAGCCACACACCGTCGAGGGCCGCTAAGGCGTTGTCGGCGGTGGCAGTGCCGTGACCCAGCACGGTTGCCCCGGGATAGTGGCGTGCTAGCCGGGGTACTTCTGCGCCGCCGGTATCGAGTCCAGGTCCGACGATGAGCGTGACTCGGTCATGTGACGGTGGCCGAGTTCTCCGGGCGTGCAGCCAGCTCGAAGCCGACGGTGCCACGCTGACGACGCGGTTTCGCAGACTTGGAAGCATCGACCATGGAAGAGCGTGCAGCCGCCCAGGCGGTATGACCACGACTGGGCCGTCACCGAGATCGTCCGCGCCTGGACCGAGGAGGAAGCGCTCGAGTCGCGTGCCTACCTGATTGAGTCGCAAATTTAGGTGTCGAGCTGGTGGACCGACGGCGCCGCGCGCCAGCACGGCTCGGGCCATGCCCGCGTCGGTGGCGGGCATGCTCTCGAGCGCATGCATGCGGATGCGCCGGTCGACGATCGTGATGACGCGCAGCATGCCGTCGATCTCGATCAGCTCGACCAGCCGGGTGTCGCCGAGGCCGGCAATCAACTCGTCTAGGTCGAACCGCTTTGCCGCTGCTGTTGCGCCACCCTGAGTTCTCAAGGCACGAGCCCGCACGGCATGTTCCAGTCGGCGCCGTTCCCGGTCGAGTGCGACGACGGTGTTCCCGCGCGCGGTACGCGCCTCGTCGTGCATGCGCGTGACTACCCGCAACGCCGCCAGCTCTGCTATCCGCTCCTCGTCGTGGCGTGGCGTCATCAGCCCATGTCCAAGTGCCGTACCGCGCCAACGTTCGGTCCAGGCAAGCAGCAGGCGCGGATCGCTTCGACGCAGGGCCTCCCGCTGCGCGATGAGCGCAAGCTCCGCGCCGTGCGCCGTCGCATGGGCACGCAGCTCAGTCGCCCCGAGTGTCGACTGATATTCGTCCAGTGCGTCCAGGCCATGAGCACACGCAGCCAATGTGGCGCGCGTCTTGTGAGCAGCTTCGCACTGCAACGCCTGTCCGAGCCATCCAATGCTGCGGTTCAGCGCGGAGCCTCGTCGCCGCGACCGGGCGGCACGTTCAAGGTGCTCCTCGGCTAATGCACCACTGTCGCGACGTAGCGCGATCCGCCCGGCGAGCAGATGTGCACGCGGAGCGTCCTCGTCTCTGAGATCGTCCAGGCGCGATGCGACCTGCTCAGTCTGCGCGAGCAATCTCGCACTACGTTCACCGTTGGCATAGCGTGCGCTCACCACGACGAGCTGCGCGCGCGACTCCCAGAGGTCGCGGCCGTGGGCCCGGAACATGCGTCGAGCGCGCCCGGCGCGCTCAAAGGCCCCCGCGGGATCCGCCGCGGAAAGTGCTGCGGTGCTGGCGACGTAGATGAGCTCAGATCGCTTGTGAGCATCTCCACCGCGCGCGCCGAACTGAGCCACGGCCGCGTCCGCTTCGCGCAGCGCGTCCGACGCGAGCCCCGCGGCGAGCAGAGTCGAGCAGCGATCGATCGCAATCTGTGGATCCGCAAGGCCCAGCGCGTCGTAGCGTCGGCCGGCCACCTCGAGGTGGGCCAATGCGGAGGGGAGGTCACCTCGCACGATCGCGACCAGCCCGCGATTGTGCAGGGCTGTCGCATACTCCAGTTCCTGGCCGTTGCTGGCGAACAGGCTCTCGGCGCGTGCGAAGTCCGCCTCGGCCCGAGCGGTATTGCCGAAGGCGAGATTCACGTCGGCACGGAGAGACAAGCATCGCGCCTCCCACACTGTGTCACCGGCGCGCCGAAGGACGGGCAGCGCCCGGACGAGATCGTCGAGCGCTTCCTCGTAGCGCCCAAGCCGTTTCAATGTCGAAGCACGGCGCATAAGAACGCGTGCCAACGAGGCTCCCCGTACTTGCGTCGCCGCTTGGTCGAGCGCAGCCAGTCCCTGCTTGGAGCGGCCGATCCATGCCAGCGCGACGCCGAGTGTGGCACGCACATCTGCCTGGCGAGCCAGATCTCCCGATGCGATGGCCAGCCGCAAAGCGATCCTCAGCTCCGCAATGGCGGCGGCGACATCGCCTCGGTCACGCAAGACGATCGCCACCGCCTGACGCGCCACCGAGGCGTCATACGCGCTGGGCTCGGCCGCGAGTATGGCGCGAGCAGCGACCAGCGCCTCCTGGGGGCGCGCGAGCGCGAGCGCGAGTAGCTGAGTTGGCTCTGCCGACGAATTCGCGGCATCGGGAGCTACCGTGCCCACGCAACCGATGCTAGACAGGCCCCAAGCATCTTGCGTCGGCCGAGGAGGGCGCCCCGGAATGACCAGTCATGATGACGCGAGCAAGGAGCGACCGAGCTGGCGAGAGAATCCACGGACTCCGCTGGAGGCGCAGCTTGACCTCATCTTGGAGAACCTCGAAGAGTCAGCCGTCTACCCGCCTAATCCGGACGACGAAACGGGGGTCGACTACCTGTACCGGCGGGGGACGATCCTCGTCCGCGATGAGGACATCGATGTCGTACGTGCTCTCTTAGATGGTGGGGCTCCGAGGAGGCCGACCGAGAACAACATGCGAGGACTTACGCTGTTCGATCTCCCTCCAGGCCTCAGCACAGAGGACGCATGCACTCGCATCGATACCGAGCTGGGTGAAGGAATCGCCACACCTGATCACATCCTGTATGTCGTCCACACCAGAACCTGCCCGGCCACCGAGCCGGAAGAGGTGCCGCAAGACGTCCTGCCCGATCCTGGCGTGGACATCGCGCCAGGCGATCGATGCAACGGGACGGGCGTCCTCGTCTCGGTGTTCGACAGTGGTTGGCTACCGCAGGCCGGTGTGGAGCATGCCTGGCTCAACGGGGTAGACGGCGACCCCGAGGACCCGTACGGTCCTGACGGCAAGATCCTTCCCTACGCCGGCCATGGAACGTTTGTCGCCGGCGTACTGCGCACGATGGCACCGGCGGCGGACGTCTACGTCGAGAAGACCTTCAAGAAGGTCGGGGCCACCTACGAATCGGACCTTGTCAAGCAGCTGTCCGATGCATTGCAGCGCGGCCCGGACATACTCTCGCTCTCATTCGGCACGAACAGCAGGAAGGACCTGCCGTTGCTCGGCTTCGACATCGTCGAGAAACGCGTACGCGCGGTCAAGGGGCTGGTGCTCGTGGCGGCCGCCGGCAACGACGGCAGCCGGAAGCCGTTCTGGCCGGCCGCGTTCCCGTGGGTCGTCTCCGTCGGGGCATTGAGCGCGAACTGGCGCAGCCGCGCATCGTTCAGCAACTACGGCGGCTGGGTCGACACATACGCTCCGGGCGAACGATTGATCAACGCATTCGCCACGGGGCCCTACGTCTGCGACGAGCCGCCGAACCGAGGTCAGCACCGCCACTTCGACGGCATGGCCCGTTGGAGCGGCACGTCCTTTTCCACGCCACTGGTCGCGGGGCTGATCGCAGCGCGTATGTCTGTGACCGGCCAGAACGGCCAGCAGGCCGCGGAGTCGCTACTGGCCCGGGCCCGTGCGGATGCGATTCCATGGGTCGGGCCAGTGCTGTTGCCCGGGCAAGCCTGCGACGACGGGGACCACCACTGTCACTGCAAATCCCACCACCACTGCACGCACCGAGAACATCGCTGCGACTGAACCTGGTTCCGCAGAGAATTCACGCAATCATTTGTCTCATACGATCAACGCGATCACTAAAACCGTAATCTCAGCCGTAAGTGCGGTCACCGCTACGCGGTACAGGCGGAACTTCCTCCGCAGTACTCCATTATTGTGACGGTGGCCGGCAACCAGTGCCTCGATCACGTATAGGCGAACGCCATCGAGTGTGCGCTCCTCTTTGTGCTTGTCGAGGATCTTGGTTGCGTCGACGCCGAACGTGAAGTTCGCGGGCCACATCACGGAGATGCTTAAGGCGCCTGTTACCACGAGTAGCGCAAGGAGCAGCCATTTCGACCAAGTGGACAGGAGCGCGCCTTTTGCGGGATCCGTGCTGAAGAGGCCTAGACCGGCGGTGAAGCTCGTCGCGATGGTAATGGCAGACAGCAGACCCGCAGCGCGGTTCCGGAGGTTACCGAGCGTCGCATCCTGCTGCTCGATGGCCTTCACCGCCGCGTTGTAGGCCAGTTCGACGACCTTATCCGGCTCGGGCGGGTCCGGCCGGCTACGCGCCCTGAGCCAGCCCATTCGTTCCCCCCGTACCCGCCGAAGCGATGCATTTAGGATACGTCGGCGACCGTCGACCGGCATAGAGCGGCGCGCGCCGGCCGGCTCTCGGTTCAGCTATTTGGGATGTATTTCAAGCTCAATCGCCCACTCCTCATATTCGAGCCGGCTCGAGAGCTGCGCATCGTGCCCGACGGTAACGCGCGTGGCATCGCGCTAGCCGGACGCGGTGGGAGAGGGGCCGCTGAGATGGTTTGGTCCGGGCCTTCGCAGACGCCTAGTCGAAGGCGCCTGAGATACTTTCCAGTCCTGGCTGCAGTCGGTGCCTGCGCCAGTGTCGCTGCGGTCGCGCTGGTTTTTCACGATTCCGGCCATGACTCTGCAGCCACAGGTACGTCACGACCCGCGGCACCGGTGTCGTCGACGCAACCGACGGTCGGCGAGACACCGCCGCCGCCAGCGACATCGGCGTCGAACTCCACGACGATCACCGTTGCGTTGGCGATTTCGGATCCGATAACACATGCGGAGATCGCTGTCAGCCTCGATGGTCAACCGGTCGCAAATCTGACAGCGACATCTACGTCGCATGATGACTCGGCAGATATCGAACTGACCCAGGAAGGCACGTTCCCCTACCGGCTTGACGGCACGTACTCGTACCTCGATGACACCGGAGCTACACAACAGATGCGCGTGAACGGGCGAGGCCGGATCGCCGTCATCAACGGTGCTCAGTACGTGATCACGTCCCGTGCCGACGGCAGTCTGTCGTTGCAGCAGATGTGACTGTTCAGCCGCGTCCCGCGTGCGATGATCCGCTGTGGGGGAGGATGAGCTGACGTGTCGTGGCTACCGAGAGACGCTGTTCGTGCTGATCATCCACCGCTCAGAGCGTGCCGACAGGCTGGTTGTCGCGCTCGGCCGGGTGCTCAGCGCGCCGGCTGAGGACCCGTTCCGGCCGGAGATCGTCGCGGTCCCGAGCAAGGGTGTGGAGCGGTGGCTGGCCCAGCAGTTGAGCCACAGTCTCGGTGCCAAGCACGACGACGGGGTCTGCGCGAACGTCCTGTTCCCCTCATACACGCGCTTCCTCGAGGAGATCAGCGCCGAGGCCGATGCGGACTACGCGGCTGCCGTCGAGGAATGGTCGCCGGAAC
>JBPYES010000394.1:0-2137 GCA_051984825.1 Jatrophihabitantaceae bacterium | reverse complement strand
CGACTCGAGTCGCTGGGCGGCGGGAAGGTCTGCGAGCTGGGCGGCGGCGCGCGGCCCGCGCTCGAGCTCGAGTTCCTGCACGCCAACAACCTCGAGTGCCTGGTCGTCGACATCGCGGCCCCGGAGCTGGACAAGGCGCCCGACGGATACGCGACGCTCGTCGGCGACGTCAGCTCGTCGACGTTCTCGACCGGCGAGCATGACGGCCAGTACGACATCGTCTTCAGCCGCGTGCTGGCCGAGCACGTGCAGGACGCCCGCCAGTTCCACACCAACGTGCACCGGCTGTTGCGTCCGGGCGGGATCGCGATGCACTTCTTCCCGACGCTGTGGTGGCCGCCCTTCGTGGTCAACCGGGTTTTGCCGGAGTCCGTGGCCGAGTGGATCCTGCTGAAGATCGAGCCTTGGCGCGTGAAGTCCGGGAAAAGCGGCAAGTTTCCGGCGTTCTATCACTGGTGTTATGGACCGACTACCAGTCAGATCCGGCGTTTGGCGACGGCGGGATTCGCCGTCGAGCATTGCGTTGCGTACTTCGGAGAGTCGTCGCACGCTCCCGGTCGGCTGCTGAAGAAAGTTGACCAGGCATGGACCGACTGGATGCTGCGCCACCCGAACTATCACTTCACGTCGTACGCGACGTACACGCTGCGAGCGCAGTGAACGCTGAGGCCACGGCGGAACGCCCGCCGCGGGCCGGCGATCAACAGCCTGACTCGGTCAAGTCCTGGCGCGACGGGCTGACCGCGGCGCCCGTGGTCGTGGTGCTGCTGCTGCTGATCCTGTGGGCGGCCCACGACGGCGGCTACGACGAAGACACCTGGTACTGGGGCGCGCTGATTCTGCTGGCGCTGCTCGCGATGGTCGTGGGGGGCCTGTTCGGCCCGTTGCGGCGGCTGGGCACGGCGACCAAGGTGGCGCTCGGCGCGTTCACGCTGTACGTCGTTTGGTCGTATGCGTCGATCGCGTGGGCGGCGTATCGCGGCGATGCGCTCAGCGGCAGCAACAAGGCGCTGATGTATCTCATGATCTTCGCCCTGTGCGCGGTGTCGCGCTGGACGCCACGCCGGGCGCTGTGGATGACGACCGCCTACACCGTGGCGGTGGGGGCCGTCGGCGCGCTGATCCTGATCCGCATGGCCCTCGGGCAGCACGCCGCAGCGCTGTTCACCGAAGGCCGACTGATCTCGCCGACCGGCTATCTCAACGCCAACGCCGCGCTGTTCATGACGACGGCGCTGCTTGGCATCGCGCTGGCGGTACGGCGAGAGCTGCCACTGGTCCTGCGCGGGGTGTTGCTGGCGATCGCCTGCGAAGGCGTCCAACTCGCGCTGCTGGCCGAGAGCCGAGGCTGGCTGTTCACGCTGCCGCTGGTGCTCCTGGTCGGGGTTGTCGTCGTCCGCGACCGCTTGCGCATCGCGATCGCGGCGATCGTTCCGGTCATCGGGGCACTTGTACCGCTGCACCGGCTGCTGCACGTGTACGAGGTGACGGCGGTCGCGCATCCCACCGACGCAGCGTTCAACCATGCGGCGAAGACGGCCGGCGCCACCAGCCTGGTGTGCTGCTTGGTGGTTTTGATCGCCGGGACGCTGGTGTTGGTCGCCGAGGACCGGTTCAAGCCGCGCGAGGTGCGGCGCTCGGTCGTCCTCGGGGCCGGCATCGCCGCCGCGGTCCTGGCGCTCGCCGTTGCCGCCGCGGGCGCCGTCGCGGCCACGCACGGGCACCCGATCCGCTTCTTCAACGAGCAGTGGCATGGCTTCACGCATCCGTCGACCACCAACGCCGCGCAGGTCTCCCACTTCGCCTCGACCGGCAGCGAACGCGAGGACGCGTGGCGGGTCGCGCTCAAGGCGTTCGCCGCGCATCCGATCGGCGGCCTCGGCCAGGACAACTTCTCCGATTACTACACCGTGCACGGCCGTACCGGGATCGAGCTTGCCTGGGTGCATAGCTGGGAACTGCGACTGCTCGCGCACACCGGCATCGTCGGCTTTCTCGCGCTGATCGTGTTCCTCGCCGCGGCGGTCACGGCCGCGCTGCGCCGGCGGGCCCCAAAGGACTCGCTCCGGGGCGTATTGGCTGGGATCGCACTGCTGCCGTTGATCGTATGGCTGATCCACGGGTCGGTGGACTGGTT
>JBPYES010000393.1:0-2729 GCA_051984825.1 Jatrophihabitantaceae bacterium | reverse complement strand
CCACACGGCTACACGCCGAAGGGCGGCACCGGAGCCGGCGCGCGCACGCTCATCGCGGCGCTGGAGATGATCGCGTCAGGGTGACGTCCCGGGCGGGCGCCGGAGATCGCCGCCCGCCTTGCGCTTGGCGTTCCAGTCACGCATCCGCTGCGGGTAGCCGACCACGCCGGCGTCATACAGCGGTACCCCGTGCTTGCGGGCGAATTCGCGAGCGCCGTCGGCGCCGGCGACGCGGCGGCGCGTCCACTCTCCGCTCGCCGCGATGAGCACCACGGTGGTCTCGGTAACCGTGGTGCGCGGCTCGAGGTACGCCTCGACACCGGGGCGTGTCTTCACGAAGTCCGTCAGGTGCGCAATGTCCGTGGGCGACGCGGCCCGTAGCGTGCCGCGACGCCTGCCCTTGCGCCGACCGAATAGCCGCACCGCTCCCCCTTCGACGGCCCGACGATACCGGCGCGACCCTGCCAGCGCCGAGTGTCGCGGCCTGCGCGCTGGGTGCCAAGATGGGAGCAGGCACGGTTCACAAGGATCAGGAGACATTAACGTGGCTGACAACACCACCGTCGATCTTGTTGTGCTCGGCGGGGGCAGCGGCGGGTATGCCACGGCGCTGCGCGCGGCTGAGCTGTCCAAGTCGGTGGTCCTCGTAGAGAAGGACAAGGTCGGCGGCACTTGCCTGCATCGCGGTTGCATCCCGACCAAGGCGCTGCTGCATGCCGGTGAGGTCGCCGACCAGACGCGGGAAAGCGCACTGTTCGGCGTGAGCTCCACCTTCGAGGGCATCGACATGGGGGGCGTCCACAAGTACAAGGACGGCGTCGTCGACAAGAATTACAAGGGTCTGCAAGGACTGATCCGCAGCCGGGGCATCCAGATCGTCGAAGGCGACGGACGGCTGACCGGCACCAACCAGGTCAGCGTGAACGGCACCACCTATACCGCTACCAACATCGTGCTGGCGACCGGGTCGTACTCCCGCACCCTGCCGGGACTAGAGCTCGACGGGCAGCGCGTCATCGCGAGCGAGCACGCCCTACAGCTCGACCACGTCCCGTCCAGCGCGATTGTCCTGGGCGGCGGCGTGATCGGCGTCGAGTTCGCCAGCATCTGGAAGTCCTACGGCGCAGACGTGACGATCGTCGAGGCGCTGCCGCACCTGTTGCCGCTGGAGGACGAGGCCAACTCCCGGCTGCTCGAGCGTGCGTTCCGCCGCCGCGGCATCGGCTTCAAGCTGGCGGCACGGTTCGATCGGGTCGAGCACACCGACGCCGGGGTGCGGGTCTTCCTCGAGGGCGGCGAGTCGCTCGAGGCAGAGCTACTGCTCGTCGCAGTCGGGCGCGGACCGTGGTCGGCGAACCTCGGCTACGAGCAGGCCGGCGTCGCGATCGACCGTGGCTTCGTCGTGGTGGACGAGTACTGCCGCACGAATGTCCCGGGCATCTACGCGGTCGGTGACCTGGTCACGATGCCGAACATCGCGCACCCGCAACTGGCACACGTCGGCTTCGGCGAGGGCATTCTGGTCGCCGAGCACATGGCCGGGGTGCCCGTCGTGCCGATCGACTACGCCGGCGTCCCGCGCATCACCTACTCTTCGCCGGAGGTCGCCTCCGTCGGCCTCACCCAGGCTCAGGCTGCCGCGAAACACGGTGCCGACAAGATCAAGACCGTGACCTACGACCTGTCCGGGAACGGGCGCAGCGCAATCCTCCAGACCCGGGGCGCCGTCAAGCTCGTCGCGCTGGACGACGGTCCGGTGCTGGGGATCCACATCGTCGGCGACCGCGTCGGAGAGCTGATCGCCGAGGCGCAGCTGATCTACAACTGGGAGGCGCTACCCAGCGAGGTCGCCCAGCTGATTCACCCGCACCCGACGCAGTCCGAGGCCATCGGCGAGGCCCATCTCCTGCTCGCCGGCAAGCCGCTGCACGTGCACGAGTAGCCAGCCGAACGTTGACTCGAAGGAGCCCTGATCCATGTCGGTCTCTGTGACCATGCCGCGTCTCGGTGAGAGTGTGACCGAGGGAACCGTCACCCGGTGGTTGAAGAAGGAGGGCGACCACGTCGAGGCCGACGAACCGCTGCTCGAGGTCTCGACCGACAAGGTCGACACCGAGGTCCCCTCGCCCGCGTCCGGCACGCTCACCTCGATCAAGGTGGGCGAGGACGAGACGGTCGAGATCGGCGTCGAGCTCGCGGTGATCGGCCAGGACGGTGCTCCGGCCGCCGAGCAGAGTGTGGCGCCCGCTGCCGCACCGCAGGCTGCGGCGCCGGTCGAGCAACCAGCGCCCCCGGCACCGGCCGCGCCCCCCGCACCAGCCGCGCCGCCAGTAGCACCCGCGCCGGTCCAGGCCGCCCCCCCGCCCGCACCGGTCCAGCCCGCTCCCCCGCCTGCGCCGGTTCAGGCGGTCGCCCCCCAGCCCACACCGGTTCAGGCGGTCGCCCCCCAGCCCGCACCGGTTCAGGCGGCCGCTCCCCAGCCGGAGCCCACGCAGGCCGCTAACGGCGCCCCGCGCTGGGCGCCCGCCCCGGCGCCGCAGGCGCCGCCCGCGCAGGCCGCCGCGGCGGCCGAGGATGAGGACGACCTCGCGGGCACCTACGTCACACCGCTGGTGCGCAAGCTGGCCAGCGAGCACGGCGTGGACCTGAGCACGATCGCCGGCACCGGCGTCGGCGGGCGCATCCGCAAGTCGGACGTGCTCGCTGCTGCCGAACGGGCCGCCGCCGCC
>JBPYES010000392.1:0-12062 GCA_051984825.1 Jatrophihabitantaceae bacterium | reverse complement strand
CCTCGAGCCATTCCGCGCCTTCGGCGCGGGCCGCGCCGCGGCCGGCGGGCTCTTCGCGCGAGCGCTCATCGCGCCTAATCTGCCGCGACCAGGCGGGTCGGAATCGCCGGCTCACCGCGCGAGAGCTTCAAGCCGTCCCAGGGCAGGCTGACCATTGCCCGCCGCAGATGTTCGCGTGACGCGGGTAGGCCGGGCAGGTCAGCTACCGGGTCGCCGGCACGCATGAGTGGCCGCTGCAGCAGCCGGTCGTGCTCCCCGAGTTGTGTTACCGGCGTGGCGGCAACGACCTCTTCGACCGCGGTGCCGGTCGCCTTGTGGATCCGGTACGCCGTCTTGCGCCTGCCGTGGCTTTCCTTGTGCTCGGAGCGTTTGGCGACGCGCCGCCCGTCCACCTCGACCAGCTTGTAGACCATCTCGGCCGTCGGCGCGCCGGAGCCGGTGACCACGGCGGTGCCCGCGCCGTACGCGTCCACCGGAGCGGCGGCGAGCGCGGCGATCGAGAACTCGTTCAGGTCGCCGCTGACGACGATGCTTGTGCTGGTCGCGCCCAGCTTGTCGAGTTGCTCGCGCGCCTGCCGGGCCAGCACGCCGAGGTCGCCGGAGTCGATGCGGATCGCACCGAGCGACGGCCCGGCGACATCGACCGCAGCTGCGATCCCGGCAGTGATGTCATAGGTGTCGACGAGCAACGTCGTGTCGCTGCCGACCGCTGCGACCTGTCCACGGAACGCCGCCGACTCGTCGTCGTGCAGCAGCGTGAACGCATGCGCGGCAGTGCCGGCCGTGGGGACGCCGTAGCGATCACCTGCCGCGAGGTTGGACGTGGACGCGAATCCGGCCAGGTACGCAGCACGTGCCGCGGCGACCGCTGCCTCCTCGTGCGTGCGGCGTGAACCCATCTCGATGACCGGCCGGCCTTCCGCAGCGCTCACCATGCGCGCAGCCGCCGATGCGATGGCCGAGTCGTGGTTGAGCACCGATAGCGCTAGCGTCTCGAGGACGACCGCTTCCGCGAAGGCACCCGACACAGTCAGTACTGGGGAGTACGGGAAGTACAGCTCTCCTTCGGGATAGCCATCGATGTCGCCGCGAAACCGGTACCCGGTAAGGAACGCTGCTGCCTGCTCACCGACGACGCCCGCGCGGTGCAGGCGCTCGACGGTCGCCTCGTCGAACGTGAATTCGCGGACTGCATCGAGCAGGCGCGCCGTGCCGGCTACCACGCCGTAGCGGCGCCCGTCAGGCAACCGGCGCGCGAAGACCTCGAACACGCAGTACCGCTCTGCGGTGCCGTCCCGCAGCGCAGCGTCGAGCATGGTCAGCTCGTAGCGGTCGGTAAGTAGTCCCGTGCTCATGTATGACGCGGGCCGGAGATCCCTGCCACGCCGGCGATCAGGAAGCCGATCAACGTCAGATACAGCCCTACTGCACTGTGCTTGAAGACGCCGACATCGCCGACGGCGTTGCTCGCCTTGTCCCAGAAGCTGTTCAGCGCCAGTAGCGTGACGATGATGCCGATGACGCCGACCGCCGGCGCGACGATCCGGAACGTCAAAGCGGCGGAGCCGATCGGCAAACTGGCCAGGAGCGCGCTGACGACCACAAGCGCGAGCAGGACCCAACCCAGCCACGCGAAGTAGGCCTTCGGGAAACCAGGCGCGCCCGGCTGGTTGAGGGACTTGTGGAGGTCGCTGAACTTGATGTCCTGTCCGGCAATGCGATACCACGCGAGCGCGGTGAAGCCGACGATCAGCAGCGCCGCGCCCGCGGCTGCGCCGATCAACCCGATGACGCCGACTCTTTCGCGGCGGCGGGCGCCCCACGTCTGCTGCGGGTAGCTGTAACCGCCCTGCGGCTGCTGGTAGCCGCCCTGCTGATAGCCGGGGTGCTGGTAACCCCCTTGCTGGTAGCCGCCCTGCGGTGGATAGCCCTGGTAGCCACCACCCTGCTGGTAGCCCCCTTGCCCGCCGTAGCCCGGCTGACCGTGCTGCGGGTAGCTCGGGCCGCCGGGATATCCGCCCCACTGCGGCTCACCGGGCTGGCTGCCCGGTTGAGGGTCGTATGGCCCACTCATGGCGCAAGACGGTAGTGGAGCCGCCTGCCCGTGTCATCGGCCTTACGGGCAGGCGCGCTTGCCCGACACGGGGTCGTGACCGGAACGTGACCGTGCCACCATGGAGGAATGCCAGGCATGCTGTCCCTACCGCAGACAACTGCGGGCCAGACACTGCCCGCAGAGGACATACAAACCTCCGTTGAGCCCGATCGACCGTGGATCACGATCGTCTGGAACGACCCTGTTAACTTGATGAGCTACGTGACGCACGTATTCATGACCGTGTTCGGTTATCCGAAGCCAAAGGCCGAGAAGCTGATGCTGGACGTGCACCACCGTGGAAGGGCCGTCGTGTCAAGCGGCACCCGCGAGCGTATGGAACTCGACGTGAACACCTTGCACGGCTACGGGCTGTGGGCAACGCTGCAGCAGCAGGACTGACGATGGCGACCCTCGGGGTATAACGCAAAGCATGCACAGGCAACTCAGCCGTCAGACCATGAGCGCGCGGGCAGGGAGGGACTAATGCGCGTCTCGCGCCGACGAGGCCATGCCCGTATTCGACTCGAAGCGGTCGAGTCCGGGCTGCTCGCAACTCTCTTCGATGACCTGGACGGAGCGCTGGCGACGTTGCCCGCCGACGACCCGGTACGGCAGCGGCTGTTCCCGGCCGGCTATCGCGACGACGATCGTGCGGAAGCAGAATTCCGCTCACTGACAGAGGATTCGCTACGGGAAACGAAGTCCGAACGGTTGGGGGAGTGCCGTGCGGAGCTGCCCTCGGGCGAGGGCGACGTAGACCTTGACGACGGCGCAGCGCAGCGCTGGCTCACCGTGCTCACCGATCTGCGCCTGGCCATCGGCACGCGCCTCTCGGTCACCGAGGACGACGACCCGACGATCGACCCGGCCGACCCCGACGCGCAGCTGCGGGCGATATATCAGTGGCTCACCACACTGCAGGACTCGCTCGTCCATGCCGTCATGCGCGGCTAGGTATCTTGAGCGCGTGCTGACCGTTGAGCAGGCCCTTCGCGACGCCATCGTTGCGCACGCCCGTCAGGACCACCCCGACGAGGCGTGTGGCGTCGTCGCCGGCGCACAAGGCAGCGACCGTCCCACCCGGCACATCCCGATGCTCAACGCCGAGCGCTCGCCGACGTTCTACCGGTTCGACTCGATCGAGCAGCTCAAGGTGTGGCGCGAGATGGACGAGCAGGACGAGGAGCCGGTGATCATCTACCACTCGCACACGGCGACCGAGGCCTACCCGTCCCGCACCGACATCTCCTACGCCTCCGAGCCGAACGCACACTATGTGCTGGTTTCTACCCGGGCGGAAGAAGATACGGAGTTCCGGTCGTTCCGTATTGTCGACGGCAAGGTGACGGAGGAGCCGGTCACGGTGGTGGAGTCATATGCGTGACGCGACGATCGAGCGGGTGCTGCTGGGGCACCGCCGTGCCGACGTCGACTACGACTGTCGCTGAACGATCCCGCCGATCCGTTACCGACTTCCAAGGAGCAGACTTCTCCCATGGCCATCGAGGTCAAGATTCCAACAATTCTGCGCAGCTACACCGACGGTGCGAAGTCCGTCGCGGGCAAGGGTGACACGCTTGCCGAACTGTTCGACGATCTGGACGCTAGCCATCCCGGGCTCAAGGGCCGGCTGATCACCGACGACGGTGGGCTGCACCGTTTCGTGAACGTCTACGTGAATGACGAGGACGTGCGATTCACCGGCTCGCTCGACACCACGCTCAAGGACGGCGACGCGGTGACGATCTTGCCGGCGGTAGCCGGAGGCTGACGTATGCGGTACGACTCGCTGATCGACGCTCTCGGCGAGACGCCGCTGGTGGGGCTGCCGCGGCTGTCGCCACAATGGACCGGCGATTCGCCGGTCCGCTTGTGGGCGAAGCTCGAAGACCACAATCCCACGGGCTCGATCAAGGACCGCGCGGCGCTTTCCATGGTGCGCGCCGCCGAGGCGGACGGCCGGCTGACGCCGGGCTGCACGATCCTGGAGCCGACGTCGGGCAACACCGGAATCTCGCTGGCGATGGTCGCCAAGGTGCGGGGATACGGCCTGGTCTGCGTCATGCCCGAGAACACGTCCCTCGAACGGCGTCAGCTGCTCGAGATGTTCGGGGCCCGCATCATCTTCTCACCGGCTGCCGGCGGCTCGAACCAGGCGGTGGTCGTCGCCAAGAAGCTCGCTGCGGAGAACCCGGACTGGGTCATGCTTTACCAGTACGGCAACGTCGCGAACGCGCAGGCGCACTACGAGGGCACCGGCCCGGAGATCCTGCGCGACCTGCCGACGATCACGCACTTCGTCGCCGGGCTGGGCACCACGGGCACGCTCATGGGCGCCGGGCGATACCTCCGAGAGAAGGTGCCGGACGTTCAGATCGTCGCGGCTGAACCCCGTTACGGCGAGCTGGTGTATGGGTTGCGCAATATCGACGAGGGCTTCGTTCCGGAGCTCTACGACGACGATGTCTTGACGTCAAGGTTTTCCGTGACGTCGTACGACGCGCTGCGCCGGACGCGCGACCTGATCGAGCACGAGGGCATCTTCGCCGGCATCTCGAGCGGCGCCATCCTGCACGCGGCGCTGTCCATCGCAGACCGTGTTGCAGCCGCCGGGCAGCGGGCCGACATCGCGTTCATTGTCGCCGACGGCGGCTGGAAGTACCTCTCGACCGGCGCCTACGACGGCTCGCTCCAGCACGCAGCCGAAAAACTAGAAGGCCAGCTCTGGGCCTAACTCATCCCGCCTGCGCGCGTCCGCGCCTCGCGGCGATACGGAACCACGGAGAACGCAACCACTAGGCGATGAGCGCTCGCGCGAAGAGCCCGCCGCCGCGACGCGGCCGCGCCGAAGGCGCGTGCGGAGCCGCGGATGCGCCCGAGCGGAGCGAGCGGTGCAGGCGCGGATTCGCTCAGGCGGGTTCAGCTGGGTTCGTCGCAGGCGGGGTCGTCGGGGATGGTGCGCACCTTGGTGAGCAGCGCGTGCAGCTGGTCGCGGTCGGCCTCGTCGAGGTCGGCGAACAGCGCTGCCTCTGCCTGGGAGACGGCCACCTCGATGCGACGCAACACGTCACAGCCCTTGGTGGACATCTCGACGATGTGCCGGCGCCGGTCGGTTGGATCGCGGCGCCTCTCGGCGAGACCCTGCTGCTCCAGGTCGTTGAGGATGGAGACCAGCACGCTGGGGTCCACGGCGAGCGTCTCGAGCAAGGCCTGCTGGCTGGTCGGCCCGCGCTCTGATAGGTCCACGAGCACCTGACGATGACGCGGAGTGAGCCCTGTCGTGGCCATCGCCTTGCGGATCTGAGTGCTGACGAACTGCCCATGCCGCGCCAGGAGCAGCCCCAGGCGCTCCCGGGTCGCTGGCATTTCGTCAAGCTTCACACACCCATGGTAGCTGGACCGAGAGCATCATTGACTCGGTCTGATCGTTGAGATCGTTCTACGATCAGAGTCATGTCGCCGCGGCTAGCGGTGCGTCGAGGTGGACGGTGCGGGGGTGGGATCGTGATTGGCCTCGGCGGGCCGTGACGCGAGCAGGGCCACCAGGATGACGATGACGATCAGTGCGCCGAGCAGCATTCGGAAGACGGCCATCGTTGGTTGAGTGACTACCGAGATCGCGGCTGAGGCGGAGCGGAACAGTGCGATGATCGCGGCGATGCCGATCACGGCGGCGAGAATCAAGGCGACGATCAGTGGGCCGGCTAGGTCATGCGAGCCCGCGGCGTTCCGGGTTTCGGTGGCGATTGGGGCTCGCGCGGGCAACGTGGCGAGGGCTAGCGTTGTCATGACGGGCTCCCGTCTGAGCAGGCTACTGCTCGGGGCGTCGGGTTCGTTCAGATGCGAGTACCCCCGGCTTCGCTGCCAATCGATTTCCGGGGGTGCTCGTGTTCGGCGAATTCGCGCCGCTCTGCACGGCGGCGCTTTGCAAGTAAGGCAAGCAAGCGGGGCGGGACCTCGACCACTGGCGCCCTCCGTTCCGCGCGGATCGTGCGCTATGAGCGGACCGGGCTGCGCGCTGCTGCTCAACGTGCGATGGCTATAAGCCTGTCGCCTTGACCGGTGGTCCTCCCATGGTGTAAGAGTGCACCTCGTACCTGCCATTGGCAAGTGCCAAATGCATCTGCGTTGCGTATGTGCCTCATGCATGCCCACATCGAGAGGGGTGAGCCTGCCATGGCGCGCCGCCCCACGCCGACCCTGCGCCGCAAAGAGCTCGGCGCGCGGCTGAAGCAGCTGCGAATGGACAAGGGCATGACCGCCGACGACGTCGCCGCGCAGCTCATGGTGTCGGCGACCAAGATCAGCCGGCTGGAGACGGGCGCACGAGGTGTGAGCCCCCGTGACGTGCGGGATCTGTGCGGGATCTACGGAGTCAGCGACGCCGAGCGCGAGCAGCTGATGACCCTGGCCAGGCAGAGCCGGGAGTCGTCGTGGTGGCAGCAGTACGACTCGAAGTACTCCACCTGGCTGGAGCTCGAGGCGGCGGCTGCGTCGATCACGGAGTACAAGGCAGATCTCGTGCCAGGCCTGCTGCAGACGCAGGACTATGCACGGGCCGTTCTCGAGGCCACCCTGCCCGATCCGGACCCAGAGAAGGTCGACAAGCTGGCCGAGTCGCGTCCGGAGCGCCAGCGCGCACTGGTCGGCGAACCACGCGTCGAGTTCTGGACGATCATGGACGAGGCCGCGGTGCGCCGCGTCGTCGGCAGTGCCGCGATCATGCGCGAGCAGGTCGAGGCGTTGATCGGGCGGGCCGGGCAGCCGAACATCACCATTCAGCTGATCCCGTTCGAGGCCGGCGCGCATCCGGCACTGAACAGCACCTTCGAGATCCTGCACTTCGAAGAGGCGGCGCCGGACGTCGTGTACGTCGAGGGCTTGCTCGGCCAGCACTACCTCGAGAATCCGGCCGACATCACCCGCTATCGCCGGGTGTTCGATCACCTGCGCGCCATCGCGCTAGGGCCCAAGGACACGATCGCGCTGCTCACCGCGATCGCCAAGGACTTCGCCGGCTAGGGGCCGGTGAGAACGAGAAGGAAGGCTCAGATGTATCCACCCAAGCTGGATCGCGCCACATTGGTGTGGCGCAAGGCTGCGTACAGCGCATCGAACGGTTCGTGCGTTGAGGTGGCGCCGATCGAGGGGGGCGTGGCCGTCCGCGACTCCAAGGATCCGGACGGACCGATCCTTTCGTACACAGCGGCGGAATGGTTCGCATTCCTGCACGGGGCCAAGAACGGGGAGTTCGACTTTTAGGACTTGATGAGCGTTCGCGAAACGTAACACCGAGCGCCGCCCATACCGGTGACCATGGATGCGTGAGGCGGAGCGAGGTCGCTCTCGGTGCGTTGGCCGGGTTGGTTGCCGGCGGAGTCACCGTCGCTGTCGGTGAACTCGTCGCGGCGTTCGTCCGGCCGGCGGCCGCGCCGGTGATCGCGGTCGGCAACCGCGTCATCGTGCTGACGCCGGAGCCGGTCAAGCGCTGGGCAACGCGGGAGTTCGGCACCAACGACAAGGATGTGCTGCTCACTGGCATTTACGTGCTGCTGGCCGTCTGCGCCATGGCGGCGGGCATCCTGGCGGTGCGCTGGCTGTGGGCCGGCTTACTCGGCGTCGCGGTACTGGGCGCGTTTGCGGTGTACTGCGCGCTGACTGCGCCGGGGCACCACTCAGGCGATGTTGTGCCGGCGATCCTCGGCGCAGTCGCCGGGGCCGTCACACTACGGGCGCTGCTGCACAGCGCGGAGACCAGCGCGTCGCGGCGCCAGTTCCTGGGTGCCAGCGCCGCCCTCGCAGGTGGAGCGCTCGCTGTGGGCTTCGGCGGGCGCGCGCTCCAGCACGCCCGCCACGACGTGACCAAGCAGCGCGCAGCGCTCACGCTGCCCCGCCCCGCGTCACCGGCGCCGGCGGCGTCCGGCGCCGACCTCGGCAAGGGCGCTGCTTCCTTCGACACCCCGAATCCGCGCTTCTATCGGATCGACACCGCGCTCACCCTTCCGCAGATCGATCCGAAGAACTGGCGGCTGCGCATCCACGGCCTCGTCAAGAACGAGCTCACGCTGACCTACGACGACCTGCTTCACCGCCCGCTGATCGAACGCTGGATCACGCTAACGTGCGTGTCGAACGAGGTCGGCGGCAACCTGATCAGCAACGCCCGCTTCCTGGGTGTGCGGCTCGCCGACGTGCTGCGCGAGGTGGGCATCGAGGACGGCGCCGACCAGCTGCTCGCCCGGTCGTACGACGGCATGACGATCGGTTCGCCGACCGCAGTCGTGATGGACGGCCGCGACGCCATGCTGGCGATCGGAATGAACGGCGAGCCGCTGCCGATCGCGCACGGATTCCCGGTGCGGATGGTCGTGCCGGGGCTCTACGGGTACGTGTCGGCATGCAAGTGGATCATCGACCTGGAGGCCACGTCGTTCGCCGACGCGCAGGCGTATTGGGTCCAGGGTGGCTGGGCCGCCCAGGGGCCGATCCGGCTGGCATCGCGCATCGACACGCCCCGCTCCGGGGCCAAGCTTCCGGCCGGCCGCACGGTGCCGATTGCCGGCATCGCGTGGGAGCAGCACGTCGGCGTCTCCCGGGTTGAGGTGCAGGTGGACGGCGGCGCGTGGCAGGTGGCGAGGCTCGCCGCCGTGCCCTCGGCCGACACGTGGCGCCAGTGGGTGCTGCCGTGGACGGTCGGGACCGCAGGACAGCACACGATCCAAGTGCGGGCCTACGACGCGCACGGAGTCGTCCAGGACGCGCAACGCCGCGATCCGTTCCCGTCGGGCGCGACCGGCTACCACCAGATCGTGGTGACTGCTCAGGCGCCGTGATCGTCGCTGATCTCGACGAGGGCCACGGTGATGTTGTCCGGGGCGCCCGCCTCGATCGCGGCCTGCCACAGCTTGAAGGCGGCCTCGCCGCCGTCGTGGGCGTGGACGATGCTGGTGATCGTCGCCTCGTCGACCGGATCAGTGAGCCCGTCGCTACACACCAGGTAGCGCGACGGCGCGGCGCTCGACCGGCTGCTGATGTGCGGCTGGATCGTGCCGAGGTCGAATCTTCCCCCCAGCGTCTGCGTGACGACGGGGCTGCGGGACTGGCCGCGGGCCGGCGGTTCGTTGTCGTCCACGCTGAGCTGCCTGATGCCACGATCCTCTACCGCGTACACGCGGCTGTCGCCGACGTTGAAGATCATCACCTCTGCCTCGCCGACGACGAGACCCGCGACGGTCGTACCCATCGCGATGCGCTCCGGGTCGAGCTCAGCCTCCGCATAGACCGTGCGATTGCACTCCTCGAGCACTTCGCGCAGCTCGGACTCGGTGGTTACCGCGGCGCCCACCCGAGCCAGGTGCGCGACAACCAGCGAGCTGGCCTCCTCGCCTGCGGGATGTCCGCCCAGGCCGTCCGCTACAGCTACCACCAACGGTGACCCGATCGGGAAGTACATCGTCGCGGGCACGATGCTGACCGACGCGCACAGCGTCCACGGCCCGACCACCAGGCTGTCCTCGTTGTGGTCGCGCACCAGTCCGTCGTGACTCAGCGCGGATACACCGACAAAGCGCACACCGAGGACGGTACCGATGTGGTTGCCGCCCTGCGGCGCGAGGCCCGGGCATCCCAGCTGCGGGGCTGTTGTCGTCGCAATGGGCAACCCCGGGCACGGCGACCTGACCTAGGCTTGGGGCGTGACCACACGGGGACCGGAGCCGCCGAGGCCGCGGCCGCGTCCCGCGACGGAGCAGCAGGGCAGCACGGAACCGCCGTTCGAGCGGCGGAGCTGGGGCGGCGCGCTGGCGTTCATGTTGTTCTGCGTCGGCGTGCTGTGGGCGGTCGAGATCGCGAATGCGGTCGATGGATACGGCCTGAACCGCTTCGGGCTGCGTCCCCGCGAGGTCGCCGGGCTATGGGGCATTCTCATCGGGCCCTTCCTGCATTCGAGCGCCTGGCAGTTGCTGTCGAGCAGCGGCCCATTCGTGCTGATCGGCTGGGTGGTGTTGCTGTCCGGGCTGCGGATGTGGCTGATCGTCACCGCGCTGGTGGCGCTCGTCGGGGGCTTGGCGACGTGGCTCGTCGCGCCGAGCGGGCTCATCATCGGCTGCAGTGGATTGATCTTCGGCTGGATGGGATACCTGCTGGCGCGCGCCTACTTCTCCCGGCGCATAGTCTGGATCCTCGCCGCAGTGTTGGTCGCGTTCTTCTTCAGCGGGCTGTTCTCCGGGCTGCTCCCGTCGATCAACTCGAACGGTTCCTGGCAGGCGCACGTATGCAGTTTCTGCGCGGGCGTCTTCGCCGGATGGCTGCTGCACCCGCGCGGCGCGCGAGCCGTAAAACGCGCCTCACTATCCTGACGGCGGCGAGCGAGCATCGCAGGGTCGACGCGCCGGGCCGAGAAGCGCAGCCCGGCGCAGAGATGAGCGCTCGCGCGAACAGCAGGAGGCTAAGTGCGTTCACCCATCGGCATGATCGACTCCGGGGTCGGCGGGCTGACCGTCGCTCGCGCGGTGCTCGACCAGCTGCCACACGAGTCGCTGCACTACGTCGGAGACACGGCCCACAGCCCGTACGGTCCCCAGCCGATAGCCGAGGTGCGCCGGCATGCCCTGGCCGTTATGGACGATCTCGCCGCGTCCGGGGTCAAGGCGCTCGTCATCGCGTGCAACGCAGCGAGTGCCGCGTGCTTGCGCGACGCACGCGAGCGCTACGACATCCCGGTCGTGGAGGTGATCGCGCCCGCCGTGCGCAGGGCGGTGACGGCCACGCGCAACGGCCGCATCGGCGTGATCGGCACGACCGCAACGATCACCAGCGGTGCGTACCAGGACATGTTCGCCGCCGCGCGTGGCGTCGAGGTCGTCACCGCGGCCTGCCCACGCTTCGCCGAGTTCGTCGAGCGGGGCGTCACCAGCGGACGGCAGCTGCTGGGCCTCGCCGAGGCATACTTGGCACCGCTGAACGAGGCGGGCGTCGACACGCTGGTGCTCGGCTGCACCCACTACCCGATGCTCACAGGCCTGCTGTCGGTGGTGCTGGGCGACGCGGTGACCATGGTGTCCAGCGCGGAGGAGACCGCGAAGGACGTGTACCGCGTCCTGCTCGAGGGCGGGCTGCTGTGCCCCGACGAGGGCGAGCCGCCCCGGCACGTGTTCCGCTCGACGGGGCCGGCGGAACCCTTCGTCCGCCTGGGTCGCCGTTTCCTCGGGCCCGAGATCCTGGACGTGGTGCCGGCATGAAACTCACGGTTCTCGGCTGCTCGGGCTCGTTACCCGGCCCTGACTCGCCCGCCTCCGGCTACCTCGTCGAAGAGGACGGATACCGGCTGGTGCTGGACCTGGGCCACGGCGCGCTCGGCACGCTGCAGCAGCACGTCGCACCACGCGACGTCGACGCGATCATCCTGTCGCATCTGCACGGCGACCACTGCATAGACCTCACCGCCTACGTGAACGTGCTGCGCTACGGCCCGCAGCGGCGCGAGGGGCGCATCCCGGTCATCGGGCCGGTGGGCACGCGCGACCGGATCGAGACCGCCTACGACCCGCTCGCCCGCAAGCTGGGGCTGCGCGAGCTGTTCGACTTCTCCACACCGCGAAGCGGGGAACTGGGCCCGTTCGCGGTTTCGGTGACGGGCGTGAACCACCCCGTCCCCGCATATGCGATCAGCCTGAGCGTCGGCGACCGCAGGCTTGTCTACTCCGGCGACACCGGCGAGAGCGACGCGCTCGTGTCGCTAGCGCACAGCGCGGACGTGCTGCTCTGCGAGGCGACGTTCGGCCCGGACGACCCGTACCTGCCGAACCTGCACCTGACCGGCAAGCAGGCCGGCGAGCATGCGGCCCGGGCCAACGTGGACCGGCTGATCGTCACTCATGTGCCGCCGTGGAATTCCCGTGACGTGGCCGTCGCCGAGGCCGCGGCGGCGTTCTCCGGACCGGTCGAGGCCGCTCAGCCCGGCGGC
>JBPYES010000391.1:0-6112 GCA_051984825.1 Jatrophihabitantaceae bacterium | reverse complement strand
GCGGCTTCGCTGGTGTTGAGCATCGCGCCGTCGCGAGCCCGGCGCAGCGCCCGGCGCAGCGCCGAGTCAGCAGTCACGGATCTCGACCCTAGACAGCACGCGCTGAAGAGATTGCGGCGAGGGTAGCCGCGTGCCGGGACGCCTCGAATTGCGTGTCACCACTCCAGACCGTGCTGGGCGAGTTCGGCCTCGGTCCACAGCCGCGTCACGCCGCTGAGCGGACGTTCCGACGGCTCGGGCAGCCGCAGCGCGTGGCAGCAGGCGCGCAGCGTGTCGTCATATGCCAGGTTCAGCGCGCGCAGCCGGGCCGCCCGAGCCGGAAGGTCCGAGCGCTCGACCCGCACGTACTCGCGCTCGATACGCCGCAGATCATCGACAAGCCGCTGCAGGTTGGGGCCGGGATCCGTGACCCTGCGTCGCGCCGCAGACCCGTGCGACCACCAGAGTTGCACGCTGACGACACCTCCCCGCCGATCGCAACAGCATCTCTCTCGGATGCCCGCCGCGCCAGTACTTTGCCCACCAATAAGCACTGCCGCGAAGAGCAAGAGGCGACACACAGCGAGAGGCGATCAACCGAGACTCAGGCGATGAGCGCCCGAACCGCGAGCGAGAGGCGACCCCACCGAAGCTCAGCCATCAGGCGATGAGCGCTCGCGCGAAGAGCGTGCGCCCCGCGCGTCGCAAAGCGACGCTTGCGTGGCGATTGCCGTCCCCGCCCTTGGGGCGGGAAGACGGCAGTCGCCGTGGCGCACACAAATTCAGTGCGCGCCACCCGACAACTGCAGGCCGATCACCCCGGCGAGCACCAGCCCGACCGACACCAGCTTGAGCGTGGACACGGCCTCGTCCAGCCAGATCATGCCGATCGTGACGGCGCCGGCGGCGCCGAGACCGGTCCAGACCGCGTACGCCGGGCCGACCTCCAGGTGCTTCAAGCCGACGGTGAGCAAGCCGAAACTGGTCAGTGCAAACACGCAGAAGAGGACAGTTGGCCCCAGCCGGCTGAATCCGTGACTCAACTTCAGGGAGATCGCGAAGCCGGCCTCGAACAGCCCGGCCAGAACGATGAGCAGCCAAGCCATGGATCGATCACCTCCACCGTGTTGCCTGGACAACGCGCGAGCACGGGAGGGAGTTCTGGGCGCCGTACGCAAAGGCCGTAGCCGGCGCCCGGACATCGGCGCGGCACCGTATCCTCGCCGGGGACATGGCTTGCTACGTAGACAGCGTTCGCGCATACCCCGGTGCAGGACTGCGCTTCAGCGAATTCTGCCACCTGCTGGCAGATACCCGGGACGAGCTGCACGCGATGGCGGACGCCATCGGCATGCCGCGGCGTCTGTTCCAGGACCATCCGTGGCGCTGGCACTACGACCTGCCCCGGCACCTACGAGAGCAGGCGGTGCACAACGGCGCGCACGAGGTGACGCTGCACGACGTCGGCGCGCTGCTGCAGAAGCGGCGAAATATGGAGCGGTGCGGTGCCTGACCGCATCGCCGTCGATCTGCTCCGCATGGCGCGCGATCCGGCGACGGGCCGGATCCGGCATCGCAGCGCGCTCGACATCTCGCTACGCGGGGCGCTGTTCGCCGAGTTGGCGCTGAACGGCAAGATCGTCGACGAGGTCAATGCCCCGGCACTCACGTCCGGTGAGATGACCGGTGATCACATTTTCGACGCGATTCTGCGAACCATCGAGTCGCGGCCGAGCGTCACCTGGCGGCGGTGGTTCCGGCACGTCAGCGTCGATCGGGCGGCCCTTTGCGCCGAACTCGTCGACGCGGGTCGCTGGAAGCCAACGCGGAGCTGGCCGGCGGCGTTCAGCGACACCGAGCCGGAAGAGGCGCAGGCGATGGCGTTCGAGGTCGAGCGAGTCGCGAGATTCGAACGTGCTCCGAAGGACTCGCGCGAGGCGGCGCTCACCCTGCTGGCGATCGCCTCCGGCGCCGCCGGCCGGCGTCCTCGGCCGGCCGCAGTCCGGCGCGAGCTCAAGTCGGTTTTCGACGCCGTCAATCACCACACCACCCAGAAAATCGTGGTCACCGCAGCAGCGGTCACACGTCGCGCCCGCCGCGGCCTCAACGCGGCACGCTGAGCGGGCGGTGCGCTGCGTCGCACTACGATCAGCCGGACACACCGATCGCGTACGTTCAAAGGGTGCGGATCACCGTTCTGGCCGGCGGCATCGGCGGCGCCCGGTTCCTGCGTGGGGTGCGTGCGGCCCGCCCCGGCGATGAGATCACGGCCATCGTCAACACAGGCGACGACATCACGCTGCACGGACTGCGCATCTGCCCGGACCTCGACAGCGTCATGTACACGCTCGGCGACGGCATCGACCGCGAGCGGGGCTGGGGACGCGAGAACGAGACGTGGCGTATCAAGGACGAACTCGCGGTATACGGGGCCGAACCGAGCTGGTTCGGACTGGGCGATCTCGACATCGCAACCCACCTGGTGCGGACGCAGATGCTCGACGCGGGCTATCCGCTCTCGGATGTGACAGCGGCGCTGTGCCAACGGTGGCAGCCCGGTGTCACCCTGCTGCCGATGACCGACCAGCGCTGCGAGACGCATGTCATCGTCGAAATCGACGGGAAGCGCAAGGCGATCCACTTCCAAGAGTGGTGGATCAAATATCGCGCCGCGATCACTGCACAGGCCTTTGTCCAGATCGGACTAGACGACGCCAAGCCCGCGGCCGGTGTCCTCGAGTCGATTGCGGCGGCCGACGCCATCCTCGTCGCGCCCAGCAATCCGGTCGTCAGCATCGGGACGATCCTCGCCGTGCCCGGCATCCGCGACGCGGTCGCCGGCGCGGCGGCCAAGGTCGTCGGCCTCTCCCCCATCGTCGGCGGCAAGCCGGTGCGCGGGATGGCCGATGCGTGCCTTCCGGCGATCGGGGTTGAGGTCAGCGCCGAGGGCGTCGGCCGCCACTACGGTCCTCGGCGCGCCGGTGGCCTACTCGACGGCTGGCTGGTGCACGAGACCGACACAGCGCACATCGAGGGCATCGACGTGCGACCCGTCCCGCTGCTGATGACGTCGGACGACGCCACCGCGCGGATGGTCGACGCCGCACTGGACCTACCGCGATGAGCAAACGCGCCGAGAGACACGCACCGGCGGCTAAGAGATGAGCGATCACGCGGCCGCGCGGGTGGAGGTCCTGCCCGTTCCCGGCATCGTTGAGCTGCGTCCCGGCGACGACCTGGCCGGTGAGATCGTCAAGAACGCGGCCTTGCGGGAGCATGACGTCCTGGTCGTGACGTCCAAAGTGGTGTCGAAAGTTGAGGGGCGGCTACTAACGGTCCCGATGGGCGATCCGGACGAGCGTGAGCGCATCCGGCAGGAGGCTATCGACGCGGAGACCGATCGGCTTGTCGCCCAACGCGGCGAGTTGCGGATCGTGCAGACCCGGCACGGGCTTGTGCTGGCGGCTGCCGGCGTCGACGCATCGAACGTGGCAAGCAACGAGATCGCGCTGCTTCCCGAGGATCCCGATCGTTCAGCAGCCATCCTGCGTGACTCCATACGTGCCCGTACGGGCATAGACGTGGCAGTGATCATCAGCGACTCGATGGGCCGGCCGTGGCGTGACGGCATCACCGATCTCGCGATCGGAGTCGCCGGGCTGTCCGCGGTGATCGACCACCGCGGCACGCCCGACTCGTACGGCAACCCGCTCGCCGTCACGACGGTCGCGGTGGCCGACGAAATCGCCGCGGCCGCCGACCTGGTCAAGGGCAAGCTCTCCGGCGTGCCGGTCGCGATCGTGCGCGGACTCCATCTGCCCGACGACGGACGCGGCAGCACCACCCTGATCCGCCCCGGCGACACCGACCTGTTCCGGCTCGGGACCGCCGAGGCGATCGCCTTGGGCCGCGAGGACGCCGGCGGCGCGACCGAGCTGGTACCACCGATCCATGCCGACGCCGTGGAGGTGATCGACAGCTCTGTCGCGGACTCCTCGGTGCGGCAGGCGTTCCTCGCGTTCCTCGCCGCTCGCCCCGACGCAATGTGGCGATCCTGCCTGGCCGGGCACTTGACGGCCACCGCACTGGTGATCGATCCGGTGCGGCAGGCCGTCCTGCTGACGCTTCATCCGCGCATCGGCGCGTGGCTGCCGGTCGGCGGCCACTGCGAATCCGGCGACCACACGCTGCTCGACGCGGCCGCCCGCGAGGCCCGTGAGGAGTGTGGCATCGGCGCGCTGTCGTTCGATCCGGCTCCACTCAGCCTCGGCGTGTTCGACGAGCCATGCGCGGGTGACGTCCATACACGGCACTTCGACGTCAGCTTCTGTGCCGTCGCACCGGACGGTGCGGAGCCCGTGATCAGCGACGAGTCCGTCGACCTGCGCTGGTTCTCGTGGCACGGTTTACCCGACGGCGCCGCGCCCGAGGTGGCGGCGCTCGTCGATATCGCCCGGACGCGGCTCGGCGCATGACGGTGTTCGACACCGCGCTGTCCGCCGTCGACAGCTGGCCGGCGAGCGCGGCCGCCGCGGTTGTCACACCCGCGGGAGTGGTCGCCGCCCACGGGCCGACCAGCACGGTGTTCCCCCTGGCCTCCGTGACCAAGCCGCTCACGGCGCTGGCCACCCTCGTGGCGGTCGAGGAGGGCGCGGTCGATCTCGGTGATCCCGCCGACGAGGCACTCGTGCCGGGCGCCACGATCCGGCACCTGCTCGCCCACGCATCGGGTCTGGCGCCGGAACGGCCGATGCGGTCGTTCCCGCCCGCGACCCGGCGCGTGTACTCCAACGCCGGCATCAACATGCTCGCGTCCCTGGTCGAGCGCGCCGTCGAGATGCCGTTCGCGGCGTACCTCGCCGAGGCAGTCGCCAAGCCCCTGCATCTGGCACATACCACGCTTGCCGGTTCCGCCGCGGCCGGTGGACTGTCCACAGTGGACGACCTGGCACGTGTCGCGCACGAGCTGCTCGCCCCGTCCGGCCTGCTGCACCCCACGACTCTGGCTGACGCGACAAGCGTCCAGTACCCGGGCTTGCGCGGTGTGCTGCCCGGGTTCGGGCCCCAGGATCCGAACGACTGGGGGCTCGGCTTCGAGATCCGCGACGGCAAGCACCCGCACTGGACGGGCAGCCACAACTCGCCGCGGACTTACGGCCACTTCGGGCAGAGCGGCTCGATGCTCTGGGTCGACCCCGACGCCGGTGTCGCGCTGATCTCGCTGGCGGACCGGCCCTTCGGCGAATGGGCCGCCGAGGCTTGGCCCCGCCTCGCCGACGCGGTGCTGGCCGCGCTCTAGAACATCGCTCGCGCTAACGCCGCATCACGAGCTGGACCGGATTGCCGTCCGGATCGGCCACCCAGGCGGCGCGCAGCGTTTCGACGAAGTCGTGCGGCTTGCTCAGCACCGGCACGCCGTGTGCCTCCAGCTCGGCGACGGCCGTATCGACATCGTCGGTCCACAGGACAACCTCGGCACGAGGCAGGCCGGTTGGGCCGACCTCAACGCCATGCGTGCGAGCCACCTCGGCAATGTCGGCGAGCCCCAGGGTGAACTCGCCCAGCCGGAGCTCGACGTGGACCGGCGCACCATGCGCTGGAGTACGGAACGTCTCGGTGAAGCCGAGCAGGTCGCCGTAGAACCGCAACGACACGTCGATGTCGCTGACGTAGATGTTCAGCTGCGGGTCACGAAACACGTCGGCAGCGTATCGAACTCACATAGCCCGCATATCGTGCGGAGCGTAACGCGGCCCGAACCGTGGCTTGTCGACCCCGGACAGCTCGACCAGCCGCACGACCCGCTGCCGCTGCCCCCGCCACGGCTCGAGCAGCCGCAGCATCTCCGCGTCGTCGCCGCGCGCCCGGCCCGTCAGCGCGTGCACCACGAGATCGTGTATGTGGTAATCGCCGACGCTGACCGTGTCCGGGTCGCCCAGCGCTCGCTGCACCGTTTCGGCGGCCGTCCACTGGCCGACGCCAGGTACCACGCGCAGCCGTGCCAGGGCTGCTTCCGGCGTCATTGCCACGCACTCTTCGAGACGGGGCGCCACCGTGGCCGCCGCCCGTGCCGTGCGCTGGCGTGCCAGATCGACGCCCAGGCGATGCCAGGTCCAGGTCGGCACGTCCAGCA
>JBPYES010000390.1:0-15192 GCA_051984825.1 Jatrophihabitantaceae bacterium | reverse complement strand
TCTCGGCGTGTGCAGAGCGGCGCCTGCCGTTGTTGGGGGTGTGCCTCGGCCACCAGGCGATCGGTGCCGCCTTCGGGGCATCGATCGTCCGCGCCCCGGAACTGCTGCACGGCAAGACCAGCGAGGTCCACCACGACTGCACCGGCGTGCTGGTGGGCATGCCGGAGCCGTTCACCGCGACGCGTTATCACTCGCTGGCCGTCGAGGAGTCGGAGCTGCCGCCGGAGATGGTCGTGAACGGGCGAACGGCGTCCGGCGTCGTGATGGCGGTGCGCCATACCGCGCTGCCGATCGACGGGGTGCAGTTCCACCCGGAGTCGGTGCTGACTCAGGGCGGCCATCACCTGCTGGCGAATTGGCTCGCGCGATGTGGCCTGCTGGCCGACCGCGCGCAGGTTGCCGAGCTGGGCGCCGGTGTCGAGTCACTCCGCGCGAATGCGTTCGCCGGCGTGTAGCTGACCGGCTCAGTCGATCAGCTCATAGGCCGGCAAGGTCAGGAACGTCGCGAAATCGTCGGCCAGTGCCACCTGCTCGAACAGTTCGCGTGCCGTGCCGTCGAAGCCCAGTTCGTCCAGCAGCGAGCGCACCAACTCGGCAGTCACGAGCTCACCGGTGTCAGCCAGTCGGACGCCTGCGTGCGCCCATTGCCACACCTGCGAGCGGCTGATCTCCGCGGTAGCGGCGTCCTCCATGAGGTTGTCGATCGCCGCCGCGCCGTTGCCGGCCAGCCACGACTGCAGGTAGCGCACGCCCACGCTCACGTTGGTGCGAAGCCCCGCGGCGGTCACGGCGCCGCCGACGCCGGACAGGTCGATCAGCGTGGGAGCGTCCGGCGTTACGTCCTCGCGCAGCCGATCCAGCTGGTTGGGACGTTCGCCGAGCACGCCGTCGAATACCTCTTGGCAGATCGGGACGAGGTCGGGGTGGGCCACCCACGATCCGTCGAAACCGTCGCCGGCCTCGCGCAGCTTGTCCTCGCGCACCTTGCCGAGCGCACGCTCGTTCACCTGGGGGTCGCGACGGGACGGGATGAAGGCCGCCATGCCCCCCATAGCGAACGCGCCGCGGCGGTGGCACGTCCGGACGAGCAATTCCGTGTAGGCACGCATGAACGGTGCGGTCATGGTGACGGCCGCCCGATCCGGCAGCACGTACGACGGACCGGCCTCCCGGAAGTACTTGATGATGCTGAACAGGTAGTCCCACCGGCCGGCGTTGAGGCCCGACGCGTGCGAGCGCAGTTCGTAGAGGATTTCGTCCATCTGGAATGCGGCGGGGATTGTTTCGATGAGGACCGTGGCTCGCACCGTACCGTGCGGTATGGAAAGCGCTTCCTGGGCAGCGACGAATACGTCGTTCCACAGCCTGGCTTCAAGATGGTGCTCCATCTTCGGCAGGTAGTAGTACGGGCCGCTACCTCGCTGCAGCAGCGCTTGTGCGTTGTGGAAAAAGTGCAGCCCGAAGTCGACGAGTGCTCCGACGGCCGGCCGTCCGTCAACCGTGATGTGCCGTTCAGGTAAGTGCCAGCCGCGTGGTCGTACCACAATCGTCGCGGTGTCCTCGGCCAGCTCGTATCGGCGCCCGTCCGGATTCGTGAACGACGCGGTGCCACGGATCGCATCGATGAGGTTGACCTGGCCCTCCACAACATTGCGCCAATGTGGGGTGTTGGCGTCTTCGAGGTCCGCGAGCCACACCCGCGCGCCTGAGTTCATTGCATTGATCATCATCTTGCGTTCGGTAGGCCCGGTGATTTCGACACGGCGATCGGTGAGGTCGGCCGGCGCCGGCGCGATCTGCCAATCACCATCGCGAATCGCCGCAGTCTCCGGCAGGAACTCGAAGCGTGGCTGCCCGCGGCGGGCGAGCAACTCGTCCCGGGTTGCGGCAAAGCGGTCGTGCAGCATGGCGAGGAACGCAAGCGCATCACGTGTCAGGACTTCGTCGGATCGCTCGACGTCTGGCCCGGACACGGCTACGTCGCTCATAATGCGCACTCCTCCGTTATTGCGGCGGCAGGTGACGCAGTGACGGTGCCGCATTCGCGGTCGCACCCGCAACCGCCGCGGGGTGCAACGTCGGCCTGCCGCGTAGCCTCGGCGACGCGTGCGACGCGATGGCCGCGCACAGTGATCATTCCTTGACGCTGATCGACTGATGCTGGCAGCCGCTTGGGAGGTATGACCAGTTCTGGTCCGCAGCTTGCTGCAGCGCACTTAGCTGCAAGCAGCTTCCCTTCCGATTCGCTGCCGATTCCTTAAACAATTCCTCCCAGCCGGAAGCATGGCTCTGCGGCACAGCGTGAGGACGTAACCCCCCCGACGTCCTCGCGCCGAGAGGGGAAGAGGCCCCGTCGGGCTTCTTCCCCTCTCTATGTCCAGATAGGGTGGCGCGCTGAGCCCGGCGGAGGTCCCCTGAGTGAGCATCTCGACGCACGTGCTGGACGCGGTGCGCGGCGTCCCGGCACATGGCATCGGCGTCCGCCTGGAACGGGCCGACGGTACTTTGATCGCGGCCGGGGTGACTGATGGTGACGGCCGGGTGAGCGACTTTGCCGGCGACGTCGAACCCGGCGTGTACCGGCTGCGGTTCGACGTGGAGAACTACCTTGACGTCGAGACGTTCTACCCGGAGGTGCTCGTCACGTTCCGGGTGCACGACGGCGCGGCCAAGCACCATGTTCCGCTGCTGCTCAGCCCGTATGCCTACTCGACGTACCGCGGTTCATAGCTAGGTCTGCTGTGCGGCCTGCCGTTCCAGGACGCCGAGGACGTATCGGTCGATCTTGCCGTCGACGAGGCGCATTTCGAAGTTCTCGACGCCGACCCATGCGTCGAGGTCGTCGTAGCCCAGCGCGGCGAGCCAGCGCGCGACGTCGTCGGCCACGTCTGTGAGCGGGACCAACGCCTCGTCCGCCGGCGGCTCGAAGTAGACGTGGTGCAGGTCGAGGAGCCGTTCCAGCTCGGTAACCGGCGCCGGGTCGTCGTCCACGCGTAGGTCGATGTAGACGTCGTTGCCGCCGCCGTAGCCGCCGCCGTCGGTCACGACGAGTAGCGCGGCCGACTGCCGGCCCCGCCGGTCGCCACCGGCCTCGTCGCCGGCGCGGAGCGCAGCGAGCAGCCGCCGGGCAAGGGGAGCCTTGGGATCCGCGGCGAGCCACGCCTTATGCATCGTTTCAACGACCTGCGGCCCGACGAGGATGTTGCCCTGGATGGAGACGCCTTCGGCGGCCGTGCCGCCTGCCCAATCCATACATTCGGCGCCGGTGAACGTTGCGGCCCGGCCGGCCGCATCGACGATGCCGGCCTGGCGCTGGGCGTGTTCGTCGTCTGCGCCCACCAGCTCGTCCAGCGTCTGTTGGGCGGACTTACCGCTGTCGAGCAGCCGCAGGCCGTCGGCCACATAGGCCACGTTCGCGTACGCCTGCGTAGCAATAGCCCCCACCCCGGCACGGGCGCCCGGGACGACGGCGCCGACCGCGAGAAACTTCGACGCAACGGCCACACCCCACTGCCGACCGGCGGGCCCGTCTGTGCTACAGGCCACGATCGAGAACGTCATGCCCCGCAACCTACTGCGCTTAACGCCGCTTGTAACGTCCGCGTGTTTCGTCGCTGTTAATCAGTTCGCTTTCGCCAACGCGCCACCAGGTCGGCCTGCCGAGGGGGCGGACCGGGCAATCGCGCCGTTCCGGGCCGATGCAGCGCGTCCAGCAGCAGCGCAAGGTACCGCCGGCGTAGCGCTGTCCCGCCGTCGGGGGCGGGCAGTTGGACCGACGTGACCATCTCGAGCAGCAACACGACATCGGCCTCGGTGATGTCCGGGCGCAGGTCACCGGACCGGCGCACCCGGCGGAACAGCGTCTCGGCCAGGTGACCGGCCCGGTCGGCCAGCGCGCTGAGTTCCGGGGTCGGCAGGAACGTCCCGGCCAACCGCTGGGCCAGGGCTTGGCTGCGGCCGTCTACGACGCGCCCCAGGCACTCGACGTAAGCCGTCCACGGGTCAGCGTCGGACGCGAGGGCCGCCTCGAGATCGGCGATGTACCGGGTGAGGCCGTCGGCAGCCAGCGCCCGCAGCAGGTCTTCCTTGCTGGGATACCGCCGGTACAGCGCGCTGATGCCGACGCCGGCCCGGGAGGCCACGGCCGAGATCGGCGCCTCCGGGTCGGCGAGGAAGACGTCACGGGCGGCATCCAGGATCCGCTCGTGATTGCGCTCTGCCTCTGCGCGACGGCCACTCAACCCAGCCACGGCACTCAGTTTATCACTGGAACGAAGCATTCCGTTCTGCTATTCTCGAGCGGAACGATTCATTCCGTTCCGTTCGGAGGAGAGATGATGTTTCCTGTGCTGGCGGAGTCGCTCGACCTGCTGCGTCGAGTGGGCAGCGCCTTGCCGACCGACCGGCTCGACGATCCGACGCCTTGTTCAGAGTGGACGGTGGCCCAGGTGTTGCTGCACGCCGTCGGCGACCAGCACGGCTGGGCGTTCGCCGTCGGATCGAGCCCGCTACCGCCGTACGACCCGTTCGCCCCGCCGACTCGGCTTGCCGGCACGCTCGACGAACTGATCGAGCCCGCCATAGCGGCCGCGACCGCGGCCTGGGCGCGAGTAGACGCGATGGCGGAGGCCGTGCCCACGCCGCTCCCGCCGGTGCCGACGCTGCCCGCCGACCTGGCCGCCGCCGCGTGCGGCCTCGACGCGGCCGTCCACGCCTGGGACATCGCAGTGGCGACAGGCCAGCAGTCGCCGCTCCGCCCGGAACTGGCCGCGCAGCTGATGCCGGCAGCCCGTGCCGTCGCCGAACCGCTGCGCGGTTTCGCCTACGCCCCGGCACTGCCGGAGCAGGCGGGCGACGACGCCGCAGCCGCGCTGCTGCGCTACCTCGGCCGCGACCCCAACTGGACCGCCTGACCGAGTACCCAGTCAGGGCCTAGCCGCGCCATGTCCGCATGCCAGCCCAATGCGGCCAGCTGCGGCACGAGGTGCGCCGGGTCGACATATCGCTTTACGATGCGATGCGTCGAGCCGTCGGACAGGGTGCGCTCGACGACGCCATCGGCCAGCCACCGCTCCTTGCCGGCGCCGGCCACATGCTCGTCGACGAAGACCACCCGGCCGCCGTCGACGAGGCAGTCGGCGACCAGCGCCCAGAAGGCGGCAAACGCCGGCTCCGGTACGTGCGAGAGCCAGAAGCCGAAGAACACCACCTCGTAGCGTCGCGGCGGTCGCCAATCCAGGATGTCGGCCGCGACGAATGTCGTGTCCGGCGCCCGGGGTCGAGCAAGTTCGATCATTTCCGGTGCCGCGTCGACGGCGGTCAGCGTCTTTGCACGCGGGGCGAGCAGTTGCGTCCATACGCCGGTCCCGCACGCCAGCTCGAGCACGTCGCGGCCGGGCGGCACGGCGCCGATCACCCGGCGCATCAGGGACGACGCGACCGGATATGCGCCCTGCTCGTACTCCGGTGCTCGGGCGCGGTAGTAGGCGATCTGCTCCCCGATCAGGCTCATCAGCTCAGCCTGGCACGATGGCCCGGTGAACCTGCCCGATTCGGCGCGTCCCCGGCCTCTGGCGACGAGCGCGTCGTACGCAATTACCGTCCGGCTCTACGCCGCGCCGTCGGCGACCGTAGTGGGCCGTATCGCCACCGCGGTGGGTGCCGCTGGTGGACTGGTAACCGCCATCGATGTCAGCGAGTCGCGGCACGACCGGATCACCGTCGATGTCACCTGCTCGGCGGCGAACGGTGAGCACGCGCAGGAGCTCGTCAAGGCCATCGAGGCCCTTGACGGCGTCGAAGTGCACCGGGTCAGCGACCGCACGTTCCTGCTGCACCTGGGCGGCAAGATCTCCGTCGAGTCACGGGTGCCGCTCAAGACACGCGACGACCTCTCGATGGCGTACACACCGGGCGTCGGGCGGGTCTCCCTCGCAATAGCGAGGAATCCAGAGGACGTCACACGCCTGACTATCAAGGGCAATTCTGTCGCGGTCGTCACTGACGGCTCCGCAGTGCTGGGGCTGGGCAACCTTGGTCCGGGCGCCGCTTTGCCGGTGATGGAGGGCAAGGCCGCGCTGTTCAAGCGGTTCGCCAACATCGACGCGTGGCCGATCTGCCTCGACACGCAGGACACGGACGAGATCGTGGCCACCGTCCGCCACATTGCGCCCGGTTTCGGTGGCATCAACCTCGAGGACATCTCGGCACCGCGCTGTTTCGAGGTCGAGCGGCGGCTCCGCGCGGAGCTGTCCATCCCGGTCTTCCACGACGACCAGCACGGCACCGCCATCGTCGTGCTCGCCGCCCTGCGAAACGCGCTGCGCTGCGTGTCGAAATCGCTGGAGGACGCACGGATCGTGATCGCGGGCGGCGGCGCAGCCGGCACGGCGATCGTCGACCTGCTGCTTGCCGCGGGCGTCAAGCATGAGCTCGTGTGGGACCGGGAAGGCATCCTGGCGCCGGCCGACCCGCGGCTGAACGACGCGAAGCGCACGCTGGCCGAGCGCACCAACCCGGCCGGGGTTACCGGCGACCTGCACGACGCGCTGCGGGACGCTGACGTGTTCATCGGGGTGAGCGCTCCGGGCGTCCTGGACTCGGCGTGGATCGCCGACATGGCGCGCGATCCCGTGGTGTTCGCGCTGGCGAATCCCGACCCGGAGGTGGATGTCGACGCCGCGCAGCACCTTGCCGCGGTGCTGGCGACCGGCCGCAGCGACTACCCGAACCAGATCAACAACGCGCTGGTGTTCCCGGGCGTGTTCCGTGGATTGCTCGACGCCCGCGCGCACAAGGTCACCACCGCAATGCTGCTGCGCGCCGCGAAAGCTCTGGCCGACTGCGTGAGCGACGAGCAGCTGAACGCCACCTACATCGTGCCGAGTGTGTTCGACCCCCACGTCCCGGCGGCGGTGGCCGCAGCTGTCCGCGACGCAGCCCGCTCCTGAGGAGGTCGAGTGACCGAGGTCGTCCTGTTCCACCACGCGCAGGGGGTAACTCCTGGGATTGTCGCGTTCGCCGACGGGCTGCGCAGTGCGGGGCATACCGTGCACACGCCCGATCTGTTCGACGGCCGCACATTCCCCAGCATCGACGAGGGGCTGGCGCATGCGCAGGAGATCGGCTTCCCCGACGGCGTGATCGAGCGGGGCGCCCAGGCGGTCGCGGAATTGCCGGCCGGACTGGTGTACGCGGGCTTCTCGCTCGGTGTGCTCCCGGCTCAGCAGCTGGCCCAAACACGGCCCGGGGCCCGGGGCGCGCTGCTGTGTTACTCCTGCGTCCCGGTATCGGCGTTCAGCGCCGCGTGGCCTGCCGGCGTTCCAGTGCAGGTCCACGGCATGGATCGCGACCCGATCTTCGTCGACGAGGGCGACATCGACGCAGCCCGTGAACTAGTGGCCGAGGCCGAGGACGGCGAGCTGTTCCTCTACCCCGGCGACGAGCACTACTTCGCGGACAGCTCACTGCCCTCGTACGACCCGGAAGCGACGGCGCTGATGACCCAGCGGATGCTCGACTTTCTCGCTCGGCGCTAACCCCCGTCCGGGACTAGTTCACGGGCGGCGGCGAGGAAACGGTCGTTCTCGCTGGGTGTGCTGATCGTGACCCGCGATCCGAATCCGTCGAATGGCCGGACGATCACCTGCCGTGTGGCGCAGCCGTCGGCCCACGCCATGGTGTCGTCGCCCATCGGCACCCACACGAAGTTGGCCTGTGTCGGGGGCACGTCATAGCCCATAGCGACCAACTCTGCGGCGACGCGGTCGCGTTCGATGACGATGTCCTTGACCCGTTCCATGAGCTGCGACTCGGCCTCGGGCTCGAGGCTGGCCAGTGCCGCCTGTTGGGCGAGCGCGGTCACCGCGAACGGGCTCTGCGTCTGCCGCAGTGCCGCCGGCACCTCGGGGTTGCCGGAGATGCCGTAGCCGACGCGGAGGCCGGCCAGCCCGTACGCCTTGCTGAACGTGCGCAGCACGATCACGTTCGGGTAGTCGTCGAGCAGAGTCAGCGCGTCAGGCACCCGGGCGTCGGTGACGAACTCGTGGTACGCCTCGTCGATCACCACGACGACGTCGTCGGGCACGGCGTCCAAGAAGCGGACCAGGTCGTCGCGGTACACCGCGGTGCTGGTCGGATTGTTGGGGTTGCACACAAACACCAGCCGGGTCCGGTCGCTGAGGTGCGCTGCCATGGCCTCGAGGTCATGGACCTGATCGCGCAGCGGTACTGCCACCGGATCGGCCCCCGAGATCGCGGTCACGATCGGGTATGCCTCGAACGCCCGCCATGCGTAGAGCACCTCGTCGCCGGGCTGTGCGACGGCGGCACCGAGCTGGTAGCACAGGGACACCGACCCGCAGCCGACCACGACGTGCGCCGGATCGACGCCGTAGCGGGTGGCCAGTGCGCCGGTCAGCTGGCTGCTCCAGTTGTCCGGATAACGGTTGGCTGTTTCGGCCGCCAGCCCGATGCGCTTGAGGACATAGGGGAGCGGGGGCAGCGGCGTCTCGTTACTTGCCAGTTTGATGGCGCCCGGGACCGTACGCCCCGGTACGTATCCGGGCAGCGTGGTCATCGCCTTGCGCAGCCGTACGGTCATGCGTCCACCTTCCCCGAACGCGCAACAATCGCTCGGCTCAGACCAGGATTTTCTTGCGCAATCGGTAGCTTCTCACAGGTTGCCGCGACGCTCTTGCTCGCGTTCGATCGCCTCGAACAGCGCCTTGAAGTTGCCCTTGCCGAAGCCGAGCGACCCGTGTCGCTCGATCAGCTCGAAGAACACCGTGGGACGGTCGGCCACCGGTTTGGTGAAGATCTGCAACAGGTAGCCGTCTTCGTCCCGGTCGACAAGGATGCGCCGTGCCTTGAGCTCCTCGATCGGGACCCGGACGGCGCCGATGCGGGCCCGTAGCTCAGGGTCGTCGTAGTACGAGTCAGGGGTGTCCAGGAATTCCACACCGCGGGCGCGCATCTCGTCAGCCGTGCGCAGAATGTCGTTCGTGGCGAGCGCAATGTGCTGGCAGCCAGGTCCGGCGTAAAACTCCAGGTACTCGTCGATCTGCGACTTGCGCTTGCCGACTGCGGGCTCGTTGAGGGGGAACTTCACCCGGTGATTGCCGTTGGCGACCACCTTGGACATAAGCGCCGAATAGTCCGTGGCGATGTCGTCGCCCACGAACTCGGCCATGTTCACGAACCCCATGACTCGGTTGTAGAAGCCCACCCACTCGTCCATGCGGCCGAGCTCGACGTTGCCCACGCAGTGGTCGACGGCTTGAAACAGCCGCGGCCCCGGGTCGGGTGCTGACGCAGCGACGTAGCCCGGCAGGTAGACACCGCGATATCGCGAGCGGTCCACGAGGGTGTGCTGGGTGTCGCCATAGGTGGCCAGCGCCGCGACACGAACCGTGCCGTGCTCATCGCTGACGTCGCGCGGCTCGTCGAGGATCCTGGCGCCCTCGGCACGGGCGTGGGCGATGCACTTGTCGACGTCGGGCACCTCGAGGGCGATGTCGATGACACCGTCGCCGTGCCTGCGGTGATGGTCGACGTACGGCGACGACGGCGACACCACCCCGACGATCACGAACCGGGCGGAGCCGGCGCGCAGCACGAACGCCTTGTGATCGCGGTTGCCGGTCTCGGGGCCGCTGTATCCGATCAGCCGCATGCCGAAGGCGGTCCGATAGAAGTGGGCGCTCTGGGTGGCGTTGCCGCTCACGAATACCACGGCGTCGAGCGCGGTGACCGGGAACGGGTCGGTGGACGCGTCGTAGTCGATCAGGCCGACGAGCTGCTTGAGCCGCTCGGCGGTGAGGTCGGCTGCGCGCTCCTCGGGGGTCAGTTCTACCGACGTCATGCGCTCACCCTGCGACGGTGACCCAGCCCGCGCAAGTATGCAGTACCTAACCCATCACAGTGCGCAGTATGTGCAGCGATATCGCGGGCCCGCTAGACAATCTGTCTATTCGTCGCGGCGGGACTTCGGTTTCACGCGCGTGCGCGCGGTATGCCAGGCCCGGTGCCATCGGCCCGACTCGTCGAGGAACGGTGCTGGGGGACCGGGTGGGTAGGCGGGGCTGCTGATGATCGGCTCGCCGTTGTCGTGCCGGGTCCAGTGCGTGCCGTGCCCGTCCTGCCAGCTGATTGCCACCACCATCGAGGACCGGATCGTTTCGAATCTCTCGACCCGGCGCTCGTGCTCGTCGTGCGGTTCGCCCTCGAGATGGTCGTGCTGCCCGGGCATCAGGTAGGCGAGCCGGTTGCCTGTGCTGCCGATCCAGTGCCAGGTGAACCCGGTCATGCCGTTCGGTAGCGGCCGGATCTGGACGTCCGCCCGGACTTCGGTGATCACCTCATTGCTGCCGTTGACGATCTCCAATCCGGGGCCGTGCCCTGGGATGCCGCCGCCACGTGGCTCCCACTCGACCCACGCTCGCACCACGCTGATCACTTGGCGGGCGTTCCAGCGCGCTGCTTCGTTGCGTTCGCGCTTCTTCTCGCCTTCGGCGTGCACGCCGAGCCACAGGGCGACGACGACGGCGCCGATGGTCCCGACCGCGACGAGGACTTCGATCGCGAAGTTCCAGTCGTCCAGGGTGCCGCCGATGGCAACTGGCACCGCGACACTGTAAGACAGGATGTGGGCCGGTCGGGCCTGTAAAGCACGCTTGACATACGACGGCGATGTCAAGCATGCTTGACATCGTGCGTAACGATGTCCGGCAGCTGCGGCAGGACGGCGGCCTCTCACAGGCCGCGCTCGGGCATGCGCTCGGCGTCTCCCGGCAGACCGTGATCGCCATCGAGAACGGCCGTTACGACCCGTCCCTACGGCTGGCGATCCTGATCGCCCGGCACTTCGGCACGAAAGTGGAGGAGATCTTCCATGTCGACGACGCATGACACGGAGCGGCCTAAAGGTCGCTGGCTGGTCTTCGGCATTTGCGTGGCAGCAGGCGTGGCCTACCTCAGCATCGGCCTCGCTCGCCATGAGACCGGCTTTGCGATCGGCGGGCTGCTCATCATGCTCGGCTACGGCGTGATGCTGCTGATCTTCGGCCGTCGCAGCGAGATCGTCGGTCTGCTGGCCGGCAACGGATCGGACGAGCGCCGCGCGCAGATCCAACTGCGGGCAGTCGCTGCCACCGGGCAGGTCCTGATCGTGGTGCTGCTGGGTGGCGCGCTGTGGACGCTTGCCACCGGATCGCGCTATGAGGGGGTCTTCACCGGACTCTGCGCCGTGGGCGGGCTCAGCTTCCTGGCGTCGACGGCGTGGTACTCGCGCCGTGGCTGAGTCCCGTTACCGGGAGAACACGACATCAGCGAGCCGATCGATTTGATCGAGCGACGCGACCGTCGGGTCGAGGTACACCTCGGTGAAGCCGGCGTCTTCGAACGCGCGGAGGGTGTCGCGGATCGCCGCCTCCGAACGCAGCGCACCCTCGGCGATCATCCCCGCGTAGTCGCCGAGGAAGCCGTAGTAGTGGTGTAGGTACTGCCGTGATGCGTCGTCGGCGCCCAGTGAGAAGTAGTTCAGGGCGGCGATCCGGGGTTCGCCGGGGCGTCCGGCCTCGTGCCAGGCGTCGCGCAAGCGGGCGGCGAACGGGGCGGACTGGGCGGGCGGCGCGCCCCCGCTGGTCCAGCCGGCTCCCCACTCGAGCGTGCGCCGGATTGCGTAGTCGCCGGATCCGCCGATGAGGATCGGCACCCGCTGGTTGTGCACCGGCGCCGGGCCGACCGCCATATCACCGCCGGCGACGGGCTCGCCGCGCCAGGCACGGTGCAGCGTGGCAAGCGTGTCGTCGAACGTGCGCCCCCGCGTGTGGAAGTCGCGCTCGGCGGCAACGAAGTCGTCGGCACGCCCACCGGCCGACAGGCCGAGAGTGAGCCGCCCGGCAGAAACCTGGTCGAGGCTGGCGGTTGCCTTGGCCAGCATCGCCGGCCGGTGCAGCGGTGCGATCAGGATGTTGGTGACCAACCCGATCCGTGTCGTGGCGCCGGCAGCCGCGGCGAGCGCGATCAGCGGGTCGTAGTTCGGGTAGACGAGCCGGTCGATGGTGGCGAGGCCCGCGAATCCGCGCTCCTCGGCTCGGCGCGCCCATTCGATGAGCAGCGTGCCTGGGGTGCCGGGGAGCGTATTGGGCAGGCCGATGCCAATGTCCATGTCAGACACACTAGTGAGCTATGGACGCCCTGGAGATGCGTCGGCGGGTCGTGTCCGGACGGGTCGGCCATCTGGGCACAGCCGGGCCGCGCCCGCACGTGGTTCCGGTCTGCTACGCGCTGGTCGGAGACACCGCATACAGCGCGGTCGATCACAAACCCAAACGGAGCACGCGGCTGCAGCGCTTTGCCAACGTCGAGGCCACCGGGCAGGCGTGCCTGCTCGTCGACGAGTACTACGAGGACTGGACGCGGTTGTGGTGGGTGCGCATCGACGGCCCGGCGCGCGTGGTAGACGACGCCGGCGAAGCCGCCCGTGCGATCGACGCACTGGTCGCCAAGTACCCGCAGTACGCGCAGCACCGTCCGTCCGGACCCGTACTCGCACTCGAGGCCGAACGGTGGAGCGGCTGGGAAGCGCGCTGATGGGCGCGCCGACGTGTCTGCCGGGCTCTGCGCCACCCCAGCCCTACGCTGAGCGCGATATGACTACGTATGCCGCGGTGTTCGCGCTGGTGCTGGGCTATGTGGGCCTGGTGGCCGCGTATCTGGCGCTGCGCACGCTCGCCCGGCTGCGGCGCGCTACCGTCGTGCTCTCGCGTGGGGCCCAGGGCCGCGAGACGATGCTGGAGGCCACCGAGCGGCATATCGAGTTGACCACCATCGTCGCCGCCCAGCTCGGCGCCCTGCGCAACTACGTCGACGCGACGCGCGCCGAGATGTCCGCTGCGGTGCGGGCTCGCAATACCGAGACGGCTCGGTCGCTGCGTAACGTCGCGCTGGTCCGATACGACGCTTTCGACGACGTGACCGGCCGGCTGTCGTTCTCCCTGGCACTGCTCGACGACGACGGCGACGGTGTCGCGATCACGGCGATCTCCGGTCGCACCGACAGCCGGCTCTACGCCAAGGGCATCACCCGCGGCTCGGGTGAGCAGCCGCTTTCGCCTGAGGAGGAGCAAGCCGTCTCTGCCGCGCGCGGCCGGCGGGTGCTGGCGGCCAAGTAGCCACAGAGCGCAGATACGCTCGGCATTTGTGACTGGATCCCAGCCCCGCCTGGCGTTTCTCGGCCCGGCCGGCACGTTCGCGCACGCCGCGCTGCGCACCCTGCCGATCGCCGTGGACGCCGTCTTGCTGCCGCAGCCCAACGTCACGCTCGCCGTCGACGCCGTGCGCGCGGGCACTGCGGACGGCGCACTGGTGCCGCTCGAGAACTCGGTCGAGGGTGCGGTGGCCGCCACACTGGACGAGCTCGCCGGCAACGGCGCGCCGCTGATCATCGCCGAGGAGACCTACCTGCCGGTGTTGTTCGACCTGCTGGCCCGGCCGGGAACGACGATCGACGGCGTCCGCACCGTGGCCACGCACCCACACGCCGAGGCGCAGACCCGGCGCTGGTTGCTCGCCAAGCTGCCCGGCGCGAACGTCGTCTTCGTCGGCTCGACCGCGGGTGGCGCTCAGGCGGTGGCGCACGGCGAGTACGACGCTGCAGTCGCGCCGCCGTTCGCCGGGGAGCTGTACGGGCTGGCGAGCCTGGCCACGGACATCGCGGACAACCGCGGCGCGGTCACCCGGTTCGTGCTGCTCACTCGGCCGGCGCCCCCGCCCAAGCCGACCGGTAACGACCGCACCACGCTCGTCGCGTACCTGCGCGAGAACCACGCCGGCGCGCTGCTCGAAATCCTGACTGAATTCTCTGCCCGGGCGGTGAACCTGACCCGCATCGAGTCGCGTCCCACCAAGAACCGCATCGGGCAGTACTGCTTCTCGATCGACTGCGAGGGGCACATCGACGACGAACGGGTCGGCGACGCGATCGCGGCGCTGCACCGCATTTGCGCGGACGTGCGCTACCTGGGCACGTACGAGCGCCGCGACGGCGTGCAGACGCCGGTGCCGCCGGGTCGTGCCGATCAGGACTTCGGCGACGCCCGCGCATGGCTGGCCCGCGTTCGTGCGACCGGGACGAGTTGACCGTCAGAGATACAGGCCGGTGTTCGGCTCGACGCGTTGCGCCGCCAGCGCGTGGATGTCGCGCTCCCGCAGTAGGAGGTAGTCCTCGCCCGCGATTTCGACTTCGTTCCGGTCGTCCGGGCTGAACAGCACTCGGTCGCCGACCTCTATGGAGCGCACGTGATTGCCGACCGCCAGCACCTCGGCCCAGATCAGCCGGGTGGCGACCTGTGCCGTCGCCGGGATGACAATGCCGCCGGACGAGCGCCGTTCACCGTCCTCGCGCGCTACCCGCACGAGGACGCGGTCGTGCAACATCTTGATCGGCAACCGGTCCGTCACGTGTTGCAGGGTAGTGACTTATCCCCAGCCCAGTTCATGCAGCCGCTGCTCGTCGATGCCGAAGTGGTGGCCGAGTTCGTGGACGACGGTGATCGCGACCTCGCGCGCCACCTCGTCCTCATCCGCGCACATGCCCGTGATCGGCAGCCGATACACGGTGATCGTGTCTGGCAGCGCGAACGTGTAGTCGGACAGCCGCTCCGTGAGCGCCGTCCCGTGATAGACGCCGAGCAGGGTGGGATCGTCCGGATCCTCGTCGGCAACCTGGATAACGACGTTGTCGAGCAGGCCGAGCAGCTGCGAGGGGATCGAGTCCAACGCGTCGCCGACAAGCTTCTCGAACCGGCGGGGTGCGACGTCGACCACGGCCACATTGTCGCGGCTAAGTAGCCTTGGCCCGTGATCGACCTTCGAGTGGTGCGCGAGGATCCGGATCGGGTGCGCGCATCGCAACGCGTCCGTGGCGCGGACGAATTGCTCGTCGACAAGCTGCTCGCTGCCGACGACAGGCGCCGCGCGGCGGTAAGCAGAGCGGACGACCTGCGCGCCGAACAGAAGGCGCTCGGCCGCGAGATCGGCAAGGCCTCCCCCGACGAACGGCACACCCTGCTCTCGAAGGCCAAGCATCTCGCTGACGAGGTCAAGTCCGCCGAGGCTGACGAGCACGCCGCCGATGCCGCGCTGCGCGAGGCACACCTCGCCGTTCCGAACATCGTCGAGGACGGCGTT
>JBPYES010000389.1:0-2876 GCA_051984825.1 Jatrophihabitantaceae bacterium | reverse complement strand
GAGGAGCTGATCACCGACTGGCACGGTCAGCGCTGGATCGACCTGCCAGGCGGCGTGCGCGCGTCACGCCGGTCCGGCGAGCTGTGTTTCGAGAACTAAGGAGCTGGTATATGGACGCTGCGGACATGGGGACTTCACTGAAAGAGGTGCTCATCACGTCCGAGCAGCTCAGCAAGCGGACTATCGAACTGGCGGCGCAGATCGACGCCGACTACGCCGGCCGTGACCTGCTGCTGGTCGGGGTGCTGAAGGGAGCGGTGATGGTGATGGCGGACCTCGCCCGCGCCATGCATTCGCCCGTGGAGATGGACTGGATGGCGGTCTCGTCGTACGGCTCGGGAACGAAGTCGTCCGGCGTGGTGCGCATCCTGAAAGACCTGGACACCGACATCAGCGGCAGGCATGTGCTGATCGTGGAGGACATCATCGACTCCGGGCTCACGCTGTCGTGGCTCGTCGGCAACCTGCAATCGCGTAATCCGGCGTCGGTGGCGGTGTGCGCGATGCTCCGCAAGCCGTCGTCGGCGCAGATGGACGTCAACGTCGCCTACACGGGGTTCGACGTGCCCGACGAGTTCGTGGTCGGGTACGGGCTTGACTACGCAGAGCGGTACCGGAACCTCCCGTTCATCGGGACGCTGGCTCCGGAGGTGTACGGGGGGAACACATCTCGCACCGGATAGCGTTGATGTACCGTCAGGTAAATCCTTTGATTGTTGTCCTAGGCTGGTCAGGAGGGAACGGCCCCGATCCAAGGGGTCGCTCGGAATGGATTTGAAGCGCTATTTTCGCGGCCCGCTACTGCTAGTACTGCTAGCAGTGCTGGTCATAACGATCACGCTTGGCTGGGCGAACTCCGGCGGCAGTTACCAGACGAAGGACACCTCCCAGGTCGTGCAGCTGATCGAGCGCGGCCAGGTGCGTTCGGCGGTCCTCACCGACAAGAACCAGACGATCCAGATCACCACGAAGGACGGCCAGCAGTACCAGGCGAACTGGGTCGGCAGCCAGGGCCAGAACCTTCAGCAGCTGCTACAGGGGCAGTTCGACAAGGGCGACCTGCCCGGCGGCTATAACGTGCAGATACCCCGGTCGAGCACGCTGGTTACGCTGCTTGAGACGTTTATCCCTTACGTGCTATTTGCACTGTTCTTCTTCTTCCTGCTGACCCAGATGCAGGGCGGCGGATCGCGCGTGATGAATTTCGGCAAGTCGCGCGCCAAGCTGATCACCAAGGACACGCCGAAGACCACGTTCGCGGACGTGGCCGGGGCAGACGAGGCCATCGAGGAGCTCCAGGAGATCAAGGAGTTCCTGCAGAACCCGGCGAAGTTCCAGGCGATCGGCGCCAAGATCCCCAAGGGCGTGCTGCTTTACGGCCCGCCGGGCACCGGCAAGACGCTGCTTGCCCGGGCGGTGGCCGGCGAGGCCGGCGTGCCGTTCTACTCCATTTCCGGTTCGGACTTCGTGGAGATGTTCGTCGGCGTCGGCGCCTCCCGGGTGCGTGACCTTTTCGAGCAGGCGAAGGCGAACGCGCCGGCCATCGTGTTCGTCGACGAGATCGATGCGGTCGGCCGCCACCGCGGCGCCGGCCTCGGCGGTGGCCACGACGAGCGTGAGCAGACGCTGAACCAGATGCTCGTCGAGCTCGACGGATTCGACACCAAGGGCGGCGTGATCGTGATCGCCGCCACCAACCGGCCCGACATCCTGGACCCGGCGCTGCTGCGTCCCGGCCGGTTCGACCGGCAGATCGTGGTCGCCCAGCCGGACCTGGCCGGCCGCAGGGGCATCCTGAAGGTGCACGCCCGCGGCAAGCCGATCGCGCCCGACGCCGAGCTGGACGTGATCGCCCGGCGAACCCCTGGTTTTACCGGCGCGGATCTGGCGAATGTGATCAATGAGGCGGCGCTCCTGACCGCGCGGACCAACGGCAAGCAGATCTCGATGGCCTCGCTCGAGGAGGCCATCGACCGGGTGATGGCCGGACCCGAGCGCAAGAGCGTGCTGCTGTCCGAGTCCGAGCGGAAGCTGATCGCCTACCACGAAGGCGGGCACGCCCTCGTCGGGCACGCGATGGCGCACGCCGATCCCGTGCACAAGGTGACGATCATCCCGCGCGGCCGCGCGCTCGGTTACACCCAGGCGCTGCCCACCGAGGACAAGTTCCTGGTCACCAGGGCTGAGATGCAGGACCAGCTGGCGATGCTGCTCGGCGGCCGCACCGCCGAGGAGCTGATCTTCCACGAGCCGACCAGCGGTGCCGCAAACGACATCGAGAAGGCCACCCAGATCGCCCGCAGCATGGTCACCGAATTCGGCATGAGCGAGCGGCTCGGCGCGCGGAAGTTCGGCAGCGGCGACGGTGAACCCTTCCTCGGCCGGGAGATGGGCCACAGCCGGGACTACTCCGAGGAGATCGCGTCGGCGATCGACGAGGAGATCAAGCGCCAGATCGAGGCCGCGCATGACGAGGCGTGGGAGGTGCTCGTGGAGTACCGCGACGTCCTCGACGCGCTCGTGTTGCACCTGCTGGACAAGGAGACCGTGGCGCGCAAGGAAGTCCTCGAGATCTTCGCCCCGGTGCAGAAGCGCCCGGCTCGCGGCACCTACACCGGCTATGGCAAGCGGCTGCCGTCGGACCGCCCGCCGGTGCTGTCGCCGAAGGAGCTCGCGCTCTCGGCCAGCTCCGGGCTCGGCGACGGCGGGCTGCCGGCCAACGGGAACGGGCAGGCGCTCGGCTTCGGGATCGGCGACGGCACGCCGGCGAGTGACGGGGACGACTAAGGACGCGTCGATGATCGAACAGTCGTCGGCCGACGAGCTTGCCCCAGAAAAGCCGCCGGTCGACCAGGAGCGGATTGAGCATGCCGTCC
>JBPYES010000388.1:0-13723 GCA_051984825.1 Jatrophihabitantaceae bacterium | reverse complement strand
CCGGCCTCGCCAACCTCTACGCGGCGCTGCAGCTCGGCGTCACGCACTACGACGCCTCGGTGGGCGGCCTGGGCGGGTGTCCATATGCACCCGGCGCCACCGGCAACATCGCCACCGAGGAAGTCGTGGCGATGCTCGAAGACATGGGCATCGCCACAGGCGTCGACATCGACATGCTGCTGGACGTGGCTGCGCTCGCTCAGCGCAGCGTAGGCAAGGAACTGCCCTCGAACGTGCTGCGCGCCGGCCCGCGTTCGCGACTCACCCCGCTGGATTACGCCGTCGCAGCTGGCTGAATTACGTAGAACGCGGCGCCCTGCGGGTCGGCCAACCCGGCGAAGCGTCCGTACGGCGAGTCCTTTGCCGGCACGATCACCGTGGCACCGTGGGCGGTGGCTGCCGAGACGACAGCGTCCGTGTCGTCGACGGAGAAATACGCCGACCAGTGCGGCGGGGTCTCGGCGGGGACGTCGGCGCTCATCTGCCAGATGCCTGCGACGTCGCGGTCCTGGACGCGAAGCGTCTGATAGTGGAACTCGCCCTCGCTGACATCGTGAGCACCTACAGGCAGGGTGGCTGTATAGAAGGCGACCGCCCTGTCCAGGTCACGGGTGGCCAGCTCGTGCCAGGCCATCGTCCCGGCCTCCCCGACGATCTCGGCGCCAGTCTGTAGGCCCGGCTGCCACGCACCGGCGATTGCGCCGACGGTATCGAGCCAAAGCAGGATGGTGCCCTGTTCGCGCACCTGCATCGGCCCGAGTACAACGGCGCCGCCGTTGGCGGTTACCGAGTCGGCGAGCTTTTGCGCGTCGTCCGTCGCGAAGTACATGATCCACGTGGGTGGCTGCTCGGTGATGGGCATGTCGTTGAGGCCGCACACCCGCTTACCGTCCTTGCTAGCCGTCGCGTAGTGGGATTCCTCGTTCGTCTCGAACTGCCAGCCGAACAGCTCGGCGTAGAACGCGCGTGCTGCGGACGGGTCGCTGGTGTTGAGATCGATCCAACACGGTGTGCCGGGTGTGTAGGAGGTGCGTGTTGCCATGCACCGACTGTCCCACGGCGGTCTTGCGGATGACCAGGCCGAGACCGGCGAGCACGAGCAGGGCGCAGCCGGCAAGGCGCCAGGTAAGCGGTTCGCCGAGGGCGATCCAGGCGGCGGTGAGCCCGAAGATCGGAACGAGCAGGCTGAACGGCGCGACGCGGCTGACCGAGTAGATGCCGATGAGCCGGTTCCACAGCCCGAAGCCGACCAGTGTGGACACGTATGCGACGTAGCCGATCGCGAGCAGCGCGCGCAGCGTGAGGTGGCTGAGCGCGTGGGCAACGTCGTGTGGCCCGTCGACGATCGTGGACAACCCGAGCAACGGGAGCGGCGGCACCAGGCTCGACCAGACGAGCATCGACAGCGGGCGTGTCTCGCCGCTCGCTCGCACGATGACATTGGCGAATCCCCATGCCGCGGCGGCCCCGATCGTCATGAGCATGCCGGCCAGCGCGACGCTCCCGCCGGTGCCCCCGCTGGCCAGCAGGGCCATACCTGTGGTAGCGATCACGGCACCGGCGGCCTGGGCTCGCGTCGGCCGCTCGCCGAGCAGGAGTGCGGCAAGTGCGAGCGAGAACAGCGCCTGCAGTTGCAGCACGAGCGAGGCGAGCCCGGCCGGCATGCCATGTGCCATCGCGGTGAACAGCAAGCCGAACTTGACCACGCCGAGCACGATGCCGTAACCCAGCACGAAGCGCAGCTTGGCTGTGGGCCGGGGCACGATCAGTGCGAGCGGCGCGCACGCGAGAAACCGCAGCGCGGTGAGCAGAAGGGGTGGCAGGTCGCGCAACCCTTCGTCGATCACGACGAAGTTGACGCCCCAGATGACCGTGACGAGGACGGCGGCGGCGCGGTGCTGCGGCTTCACACCGTCCACGGTGACGGGTCGCGACTATGTACGTCCAATTCATTCTGCTTGCCAGTCGATGTAGCGTTGCTACATGATGAGTGTGGCGCAGCCGCAGAGACACGAACCGGCGGGATAGCCATGGACCTGGATGCCCGGCGGCTCCGCGTGCTGCACGAGGTGAACCTGCGGGGCAGCGTCACCGCGGCGGCCGCCGTCCTGCACGTGACTCCCTCGGCGGTGTCGCAGCAACTCGCGCAGCTCGAACGCGAAGCCGGCTGCGACCTGCTCGAGCGCTCCGGCCGCGGTGTGGTGCTCACTCACGCCGGGACGGCACTGGCCCGGCATGCCGAAGACGTGCTGCGGGCCCTGGAGAGTGCCGCCGCCGGGCTCGCTGCAGCGCGCCGTGCGGTTACCGGCACGGTGCGGATCGGCTCGTTCCCGTCAGCGGCCGGCGCGCTGGTGGCGCCGGCGGCGGCACGGGTCCGGCGGCGGCATCCCGAGCTTGACGTCCGCGTAGCCGAGGTCGAGGACGACCCGGGCCTGGTGGATCTGCGCTCTACCGCCCTGGACATGCTGATCGTCCAGGAATACGACCACGTGCCGTGGCGGCCGCCGGACGGCATTGAGCGGCATCGCCTCGGCGTCGACCGGCTCTACGTGGTCACGCCCCGCGCCTGGCAGTGCGGGACCGGACGCCTCACCGATCTGGCTGATCGGCCCTGGGTGGCCAGCCATGCCGGCACCCCGTGCGGCCGGGCCACCCTGCAGGCATGCCGGGATGCCGGTTTCGAGCCGGACATCCGGCACCGGGCGCTGGAGTTCGCGCTGCTGCTCGACCTGGTCGCCGCCGAGCTGGGTGTGGCACTGATCGCCGGCCTCGGGTTGCGCAACGTGCCGCCCGACGTCGAGGTCACGCCCATGGACCGGCCCCGGCTCAAGCGGACGATCTTCGCCGCGACGCGCGCCGCCGGCCTCGGGCCACGCCGTCCGGCCCTGGACGCGTTCCTCACCGAATTGCGCCGGATACCGGTACCCGAGCCGGAATTCAGCGTCCCTGCGTGATGTACTGCTCGAGCTGGCCGCGGTCCTGCTCGAGCTGCCTGATACGGCCTGCCACAACGTCGCCGATCGTCACGATGCCCGCCAGCATCCCCTTGTCGAGCACCGGCATGTGCCTGATGCGCAGCTCCGTCATACCGGCAGCAACGCTGTCGACATCGTCGGTGGGGCTACAGCTGACCACGGACGCGGTCATCAGCTCGGACACCGGCAGGTCGAGGATCTGCTCGCCACTGTCGTTGAGGCGCCGGACGATGTCGCGTTCCGAGATGATGCCCGCGACCGCATCGCCATCGGCGACGATCAGCGCACCCACGTTGTGTTCGGCCAGCCGGGCGAGCAGGACACGCACCGCTTCGTGCGGGCTGATCGTCACGACGGAAGAGCCTTTGTGGCGCAGAATGTCCAAGATCTTCATGCCACCGCCTCCACCCGGTTCGCCCCGTGCCAGCATCTGCTTCGATCACGCTAGCGCCCGTTACGGCGGCTCCGGAAGAGCGGAAGTGAGACCCCGGATGTGATCGGCGTAGTGCGCCGGGGCATAGGCGCTCGTGGCGTATCGGCGCCGGTATTCGGCGTGCAGCGCGGGATCGACCCCGGCCAGCCAGCCGAGGAAGTGCTCCCGCAACCCGCGCCGCAGATGCAGCGGAAGCGTGCCGATCACCCGGCCGCCGGCGTCGCGAATCGCCTGGGACACCTCGGCGAGCTGCTCCGGTGAGTCCGACATCCCTGGTAGTACCGGTGCGATCAGCGCTCCCGTGGTGACGCCTGCCTCGGCCAGGGCGCGCATCGCTTCGATCCTTCGCCGCGGGTGCGGCGTGCCGGGCTCAGTGGCCCGCCACACGCGTTCGTCCAGCGTGCCGACCGAGAAGTTGACGCTGACATCGGCCTTGCGTGCGGCCTCGCTGATCAGTTCGGCGTCGCGGAGCACGAGCGGCGACTTGGTCAGGATCGAGAACGGGTTGGCATGCTCGGTCAGCGTCTCGACGACGCCGCGGGTGAGCCGGTACTTGCCCTCGCAGCGCTGGTACGGGTCGGTATTGGTGCCCATGGCGACGCCTTCGTGCGTCCAGCCCGGGTCGGCCAGTTCGACGCGGAGCCGCTCCACGGCGTTGATCTTGACGACGATCTTGCGGTCGAAGTCGGCGCCGATATCGAGGCCGAGGTACTCGTGGGTGGGGCGGGCGAAGCAGTTGTGGCTCACCACGCCGTTGGCGATGAAGTCTCCGGTGCCCGTGGTGATGTCGTACATGGGCAACTCGACGTCGAGCGATTGCACGCCGGCCACGTGCAGGCGGGAATCGTCGTCGGGCTCGTCGAACCCGCCCATTCCGGTGAGGCGGTCGCCGGGCGCCAGCGCGGTGACCTGCCGCCAGCCGCGCTTGGTCAAGAACCGGTGGTCGGCGCTCGCGACCAGGATCGTGCCGCCCGAGAGCTCCACCCGGAACGCCGGCTTGACGGTCTGCCAGTGCGCCAGTACTGCCGTCGGAACGTACTGCCGGGTGCGGCCGTCGCGTACTGTGCCGTACACCCGATCGCCCACCCGCAGCTTGGCGAGTTGCTTGCTGTGCCCGTTGGCGAGCAGGATGCGCGTGTCACCGGCCAGGCAGTACACGCAGGCATGGCTGCACCCGCGATAGACGTTGATCGTCCAGCGGAAGGGCATCCGCGATTGGGCCGGGACCTCGTTGAGAATGCGCTTCGTGGTGACGTGCAGGAACTCCAGCCCGGACAGCCGGCCGGTGCCGCGCTGCGGTCCGGTCAGGCCGTCGACCCCGAAAAGCGCGGGCTGCCCGTCACGCTCGTCATCGGCAAGCCGCCATCGAAAGTCCCCAGTCACTGCTGATGGCTCTTCGCGCGAGCGCTCATCGCGGCGATGAGCTTGCGCTCCTCGGCCCGGCGCGACGGCCCTGCGGTGCTCGCTCATCGGAAATCCCGGGACTTGGGGCGCAGCCCGAGCGGAAGGGTCTCGAGGTATTGGGCGACGACGTTGATCACGCCGTCGGTCTTCTCGATCCGGCCGCGGACGAGCAGGCCGGCCGATTGCCGGGCGACTCGACGATGGCGCTCCCAGACCCCCGCGTGGCAGACGATGTTGACCATGCCGGTTTCGTCCTCGAGGTTGATGAACGTGATGCCGTGTGCGGTACCCGGGCGTTGCCGATGCGTGACCACGCCGCCGACGGTGATCGGGCTGCGGTCGGGCCGCTTGTACAGCTCAGCTGCGGGAACGATGCCCAGCGCGGTGAGCCGATCGCGGATCAGCGCGGTGGGGTAGCGATCCGGGGTGATGTTGGTGGCCCACATATCGGCGATCAGTTCTTCGGGCTCGGTTATGGCGGGCAAGGGCGGGGTTGCCGTCTCGTCGAACGTGGTCAGTTCGAGTTGGCCGGGACGCGCTGCGGCCGCCGCACCTGCCCCCCACAGCGCGTCCCGGCGACCGGCACCGAAGCTGTCGAACGCCCCGGCGGTGGCCAGTGCCTCGACCTGGTCGGCGGACAGTCCCACCCGTCGTGACAGGTCGGCCATCGAGGTGAACGCGCCGTGCTCGTCGCGTTCGGCGACGATGCGCGTGGACATGTCGTCGCTGATCGTCCGGACGCTGGCCAGCCCCAGCCGTACCGCAGGCTGCGGCGGGGCGTGCTCGGGGCAGCGGCTGCACTGCGCCGGAGCGTCGTCCGGCTCCAGGGTGGCTGTCGCCTTCGAGATGTTGATGTCCGGGCGGCGGGTCTGGACGCCGTGCCGCTTGGCGTCGTGCACCAGCGACTGTGGTGAGTAGAAGCCCATCGGCTGCGCGTTCAGCAGCGCCGCACAGAACGCAGCGGGGTAGTGCCGCTTCAGCCACGCCGAGGCGTACACCAGCAGGGCGAAGCTGATGGCGTGGCTCTCGGCGAACCCGAACGACGAGAACGCCTGGATCTTCGTGTAGATCTGGTCAGCCAGCTCGCCGGTGATGCCGTTCGCGGCCATCCCCTCGTAGAGCCGCTCGCGCAGTGTCGCGATCTCCTCTATCCCGCGCTTGGAACCCATCGCCCGCCGCAGCCTGTCGGCCTCGGCGGCGGAGAAGCCCGCGACGGTGATGGCGATCTCCATGAGCTGCTCCTGGAACAGCGGGATGCCGAGGGTGCGCTTAAGCGGGCGCTTCAGCAGTGCGTGCGGGTACTCGATCTCTTCGTGCCCCCGCTTGCGGCGGATGTACGGATGAACCGAGTCCCCCTGGATAGGACCTGGCCGGATCAAGGCAACCTCGATCGCCAGCTCGTAAAGGCTTCTCGGCAGCAGGCGGGGAAGCGTCGCCAGTTGGGCGCGTGACTCGACCTGGAACACGCCCACCGCATCGGCTTCGGCGAGCATGTCGTAGACGCAATCCTGCTCTTTGGGGATCGAGTCGACGGTGTACTTCGTCTGGTGGTGCTCCTCGACCAGGTCGAGGCAGTAGTGCAGCGCGGAGAGCATGCCCAGCCCGAGCAGGTCGAACTTGACCAGCTTCATCCGGGCGCAGTCGTCCTTGTCCCACTGGAGCACGGTGCGGTTCGGCATGCGTCCCCACTCGACCGGACACACCTCGACGATCGGGCGGTCGCAGATGACCATGCCGCCGGAGTGGATGCCCAGATGCCGGGGCTTACGCTCCAACTCCCGCGCGAGCGAAACGACCCTGGCCGGAATGTCGAATACATCCGGATGCGATGAGCGCTCGCGCGAAGAGCCCGCCGGCCGCGACGCGGGCCGAGCGGAGCTCGGCTCGGCTCGGCGGTGGCGCCCGAGCGCAGCGAGCGGCGCATCCGCAGAGCCGATTCCGGCGGATGTAATCGGCAAGCGCTCATCGGTTTCGATTTCACCGACTTCGGACCAGTAATAGCCCTGCTCGAACTCCTTGCTCCACGCGTCCTGCTGACCGGGGGAGTAGCCGAACGCTTTGGCGACATCGCGGATCGCCGACTTGGGGCGGTACGTGATGACGTTTGCCACCTGTGCCGCGCGGTCACGTCCGTGCGTGGTGTAGACGTATTGGATGACTTCCTCGCGCCGGTCGGACTCGATGTCGATGTCGATGTCGGGTGGCTCCTCGCTGCGCTCGGGGCCGAGGAATCGCTCGAACATGAGCTTGAACCCGACGGCGTCGACGGCAGTGACCTCGAGCGCGTAACACACCGCGGAGTTCGCCGCCGAGCCGCGTCCCTGGCAGAGGATGTCGCGCTCCCGGCAGAACCGGGCGATGTCCCAGACGACGAGGAAGTAACCGGGGAAGCCGAGCTTCTCGATGATCTTCAGCTCTTCGGCGATCTTCTGGTACGCCCGTTGCTCGTGGGGTTTGCCCTTGAAGCGCCTGGTCGCGCCCTCGTACGCGAGATGGCACAGATATTCCATCTCGGTCTTGTGCCCGTCCTTGAGGGGGAACGGAGGCAGCTTCGGGGCGATGAGATCGAGCTCGAACACCAGCTCCTTGCTCAGCCGGGCCGTGTTCTCGACGGCGCCCGGCCAGCGGGCGAAGCGGGATTGCATTTCTGCGCCGGAGCGGAGGTGCTGATCCGCCCACGCGGGCAGCCACCCGTCGATCTCGTCGAGGCTGCTGCGTGCCCGGACCGCGGCGACCGCGGTGGCGAGTTCGCGCTGCGCCGGTGCGTCGTAGTGCGCGCCCGTTGTCGCGACGACGGGTAGCCCGGACTCGGTGGCGAGCTGGGCGAGCGCGTCGTATCGCTCGTCGGCGAGCGGGTCGAGGGCGTAGGTGAGCTCGACGGCGACGTTGTCGTGACCGAACCGGTCGATGAGCTCGGCCAGCGCCTGCCGGGCGGGATCGAGGGCGAACGTGCCGAACTTGCCGCCCTCCAGTGCCGCACGTACCGCTCCCTTGCGGCAGCCGGTGAGCACTAGCCAGTTTCCGTCGGAAAGTTCGGTCAATTCATCAATGTCGTAGACGGGACGGCCCTTGCTGCCGCCGCGGCGATGTGCGGCACTGATGACCCGGGACAGGCTGGCGTAGCCGCGTGCGTTGCGCGCCAGCGCAAGTAGGTGACGGCCGGATGGATCAGGTTCTCCCACGCGGGCCGCGATCATGCGTTCGGCCTGCGTCGAGGGAATCGGTACGTCCAGGGACAGTTCGGCGCCGAAGATCGTCGGGACACCCAGCGCCTGGGCCGCCTCATGGAAGCGCACCACGCCGTACATGCCGTCGTGGTCGATGAGGGCCAGGGCATCCAGGCCCAGGTGCTTGGCCTGGGCAACCATGTCACCCGGCTCGCTCGCGCCGTCGAGAAAGCTGAACGACGAGTGGGCATGGAGCTCGGCATAGGGGACGTACGGGCCGGGAATGGGTGTTACCGGTTGGGGTTCGAACCTGGGCCGCTTACGTGATGTCGGAGACTCATCCTCAGCAGGCCGGCCCGACAGGCGCCGTTCGAGTTCGCGCCACGGGATATCTTCGTTGTGCCAGGCCATCTCTCCATTGTTCGAACGTATGTTCGAGCTGTCAAGCGCCCTCCGTGATTCGACCGGTCAATGCTCCGCGGGCGCTACGCCAGCTGATCGCGGCGGCGTGTCAGGTAGGCGGTCTCGGCGGTATTGCCCGCCAGCTCGATGGCCTTGTCGTACGCTGCGCGCGACTGCTGACTGCAGCCCAGCCGGCGCAGCAGGTCGGCGCGGGCCGCATGGTAGGCGTGGTAGCCGGCCAGCTTGGGCTCGAGACGGTCGACGGCCGCCAAGGCCACCTCCGGGCCGTCCAGCTCGGCGACCGCGACCGCCCTGTTGAGGGCGACGATCGGCGAGGGGTCGAGGCGGACGAGCTGGTCGTAGAGGGCGACGACCTGCGACCAGTCGGTGTCGCGTACGTCGCGGGCGGACGTGTGCACGGCGTTAATCGCCGCAAGGATCTGGTAGCGACCGGGAGCCACCCCGGCGGTGGCAGCAGCTAAGCGCTCGCGCACCAGCCGATGACCCTCGGCGATCAGTGCCGCGTCCCAGGCCCCACGGTCCTGCTCGTCGAGCGTGACCAGTTCGCCACTCGCCGAAACGCGGGCGCTGCCGCGGGCCTCGATGAGGAGCATCAGCGCCAGCAGCCCGGCCACCTCACCGTTCTCCGGCATGAGGCCACGGATCAGGCGAGTGAGCCGGATCGCCTCGGCGGTCAGGTCGTGACGTACCGGATCGGTGTCGGGGCCGGTCGCCAAGTAGCCCTCGTTGAAGACGAGGTAGAGGACGGCGAGTACGCCGGAGACGCGTGCCGGGAGATCCTCCGCGGACGGCACCCGATAAGGGATCCGAGCCGCCTTGATCTTGGCCTTCGCGCGTGTGATCCGCTGGCCCATAGTGGTTTCCTGCACCAGGAAGGCACGGGCGATCTCGGGCACGGTCAGACCGGCGACCATGCGCAGCGTCAGCGCCACGCGAGTCTCCATGGCGAGCGCCGGGTGACAGCAGGTGAAGATCAGCCGGAGCCGGTCGTCGGCGAGGGCGTCGAGAGGCTGGGGCGGGTCGTCGTCGTACAACAGCAAAGCCTCCTTCTCCTTGTCGTCACGCTTGTTCTCGCGCCGGATCCGGTCGATGGCTTTGCGGTTGGCGGTGGTGGTCAGCCAGGCGCCGGGGTTGGGAGGTACGCCGTCGGCGGGCCACCGCCAGACGGCGGTCGCGAACGCCTCGGCCGCCGCCTCCTCGGCGATGTCGAGGTCACCGAACCGCTTGGTCAGCGCGGCGACCACCCGCGCCCATTCCTCCTGGTGGGCCTGGGCGATCGCCTCCTGGACGTCGACTCCGTTCACAGGAACGGCCGCACCTCAACCTTCCGATTGCAGGCCTTCGATCCGTCGCTGGCGAGCTTGAGCGCCACATCGAGGTCGGCGGCCTCGATGATCCAGAAGCCAGCGAGGAACTCCTTCGACTCCAGAAAGGGCCCGTCGGTGAACATCGCCTCCTCGCCGCGGTTGTCGATGACGGTGGCCGTGTCGGGCGCGCCGAGGCCACCGGCGAAGACCCAGTGGCCGTCGGCTTGGAGCCGGTCGTTGAACACGTCGATAGCAGCCATCTCGGTCGGGGTGGCCATGCCGGGCTTGTCGAAGATCACGGAAACCAGGTACTGCATCTCGGGATCATCTCCTGTGCTTTGGGGACGCCCCTCGTGGACGGCCGCTCACCCCTGCTACGAACGCCTCTGCCCCGATCCGACACCACATCCCGGATTCCCTCACCGGCGGGGCAGGCTCCGCCCGTGCCGGTACACGCTGACGATGACCCCGTACCGCGCCTCGCGCTCACCGGCCGGCTCCAGATCGTCGACGACCGCCTCCAGGTGCGCTGCGAGGGCGGCGGCCTGCCGGCGAGTCAGCCGCAGCACCCGATGGTTGAGCAGCGCTTGCTGGTCGGCGGCCAGCTCGTCGGTCAGGTTGCTCATCATCGCGGCCAGCGCGTCCGGCGCCTGTTCGAACTCGAACCGCCTGGCCGCGCGGACGAAGTATTGCTCGGTGCCGCCGCGGACGGTACGAGTCGGGCCGCGGCGCACCAGGCCGGCTTGGACCAAGACGTTCAGGTGGTGGGCAGCATTGCCTTTGTTGGTGGTCAGCCGGTTGGCCAGCTGGCTGATCGTCGCGCCGCCGTCACCGAGTTCGAGCAGCAACCGGTGGCGAGTCGGGTGGGCCAGCGCCTTGGCGTACACGGGGCCGGTCGCGTCCACCAGGTCGGTCACCAATCAAGCGTCAAGAGCTGTTGTCACTTTGTCAAGCACTCTGATGGACTGGCCGGCATGACGACGACGACGCTGCACGACCACCTGATCGAGGTCATCCGCGACCACTACGTGTTCCCCGACGTCGCGGAGAAGATCGTGGCCGAACTCGGCTCGGCCCACCCGGACGGGACGCCCGAGCAGATCGCCGCGCAGCTGACCGAGCGGATTCAGGCGGTCAACCACGACCGCCATCTACGGGTGCGTTACCGCGCGTCCGGCGCGCTCGAGGGGACCACCGACTGGGAGGCGCACTACGCCGCCGAGGCCGTCCGCAACGCCGGTGGGATGCGCAGGGTCGAGCGGCTCGACGAGCGCACCGGGTTGCTCGCGATCGCACCGTACACATCGCCGGTGCACGTCGCCGAGCGTTACGTGACCGCCACATTCGCGCTGCTGACCGGCGTCGAGCGGCTGGTGATCGACGTGCGCGAGGGCCGGGGTGGAGTCCCGGAGACGGTGGCATTGATCTGCGGCTACCTGCTCGGCGACGAGTCGGTTCACCTGCAAGACCTCGTCGACCGCGCAGGCAACGCTCGGCAGTACTGGACCAGCCCTGCCGCGGGGCGCCTCGACGAATCGGTGCGTATCTGCGTGCTGACCAGCGAGCGCACCTTCTCCGGGTGCGAGGAACTCGCCTACAACCTGCAGGCCCTGCAGCGCGCGACGATCATCGGCCGGCGCACCGGCGGCGGGGCCCATCCCGTCGAGGTGTTCGCGCTGACCGATCAGCTCGAGGCGACCGTGCCGGTGGCGCGATCGGTCAACGCCGTCACCGGTGCCAACTGGGAGCAGGTCGGGGTCGTTCCGGACGTCGACTGCGACCCCGACGCCGCGCTGGATCGGGCGCTTCAGCTCCTCGGCTGAAGCGCCCGACGTCCGGCCGCGAAGTCAGTGGAAGCTGCCGAGAATTTCTGTGGCGGTTGCTTGTTCGTCGGCGGGCACGGTGACGACGACTTGCTTGGTGCCGCCTGGCCGCGGGTTGACGATGAGGATGCCGCGGGGCTGCATCCCGGCCACGGGAGCGCAGGTGAACGAGATCGCGCTCGGTGAGATCGGTTGCCAGTGCGTCGGCTGGCAGAGAGCATGGTTCACCGCTTCGGAGAGCACTGGTGTGCCGTCCCGCGTGTAGATGAGACCGCTTCCGCCCCACAGCGAGTACAGCACGGAGTTCGGCACCGGCGCGGTTAGTTGTGCGGCGGCTGGACCCTGGGTGAACGACGCCCAGCTCCCGGAGCCTTGGCCGTTCCACAGCGGGTGCGTGTGCCAGCCGGCAGGAACCAGGAAGCCGTAGGGCCCGGTGACCAGCTGCAGGCCGCTCGGTGGAGCAGCCGAACTGGTGGACGGTGATGTCGTGCTGCTCGATGTCGGCCTGCTCGGCGTGGTGTTGGCCAGCGGCGTTGTGGTGCCGCGCGTCGATGGACGGTTCGGCGCGATGATCGTCGACGGGCGCGGTGCAGGCACGGTCGACGGCAGTGTGGTCGGGCTGGAGTGATGCGTAGCCGGCGGTAGTGGCTCAGATCGATGCTGCACGGCCACGGCTACGGCGGTGGCCGCGACGGCGATAGCCGCGACCGCGGCAGCGACGAGCAGCGGGGGGCTCATGCGGAGCGCGCGGTGCCCGCGTCCGGGCCGGCGACGCAGCGCGTCGAGCTCGTCGCGTGTCGGCGGGTGCGGATCGATCAGGTCAGCGGCGGAGGTCAGCTGGTTGCGCAGCGTGTCCTCGTCGAGCTCGCGTCGCGGATTCATCGCAGGTCCTCCAGACGATCACTGAGGGCACCGATTCCTCGGGATGCGTACGCCTTGACGCTCCCGACGCTGATGCCCAAGGTGTCGGCGGTCTGTTCCTCGGTCAGGTCGGCGTAGTAGCGCAGTACCAGCACCTCGCGCTGCCGGCGCGGCAGCGTATGCAGTGCCTTGACCACCGCACGCTTGCGGAGGGCTGCGTACGCGTCCTCGTCCGCGCCCGGAGCATCGGGCTCCGGCAACGGGGCGTGGCGCAGTGCTACCAATCGCCGGCGCGTGTGCGAACGGGCGCCGTTGACCACGGTCTGCCGGAGATAGGCAAGCACCTTCGCGGCGTCTTGTATCCGATGGACCCCGGCCGTCACCTTGAGGTAGGCGTCTTGCACCACATCCTCAGCCGCGGCCGGTTCCGCGAGCATCAAGGCGGCGATTCGCACCAGCTGCCGGTAGTTGTCCAGATACACAGTCGTCACGTCGTCGATCTGCGGCCGTTCCAGCGGGCGAAGACCGTCCATCCTTGGGACTCCCTCCCGCAGCGGCGCCGTATAGGCGTTCATGCACGTGAGACGCCCAGCACCCGGAAACGGTTGCGGTCGCCTCGACTATCGGTGCGCGATGCCGCGCCAGACCCGCTTGAACGGTTCACCCGTCTCGGCGTTGGTGATCTCGACCGGTTCGAGGTGGACCTCCCGCCACGGTTCGAGCAGTTCTCGCAGGTAATCATCTGAGAAGAAGTGCATCGTCTGGCCGGACCGTTCGAGGACGTAATTCCGCTCGAGCTCCTGCGCCACCGGAAGCTTGCGTGCCCGAAGCGGGCGATCCTCCAGCGCGTTGACGTGGAAGACGAACAACCCGCCTGGGCGCACAATTCGTCCGATTTCAGCGAAGACCGTGCGCGTGACATCGTCGGCGAACATGTGCAAGGCGACGTTGGACATCACCGCATCGAAGCCACCGGCTGCAAAGGGAAGCGGTGACGCGATATCGGCGACGAGAAAGCTGACGCGCGAACCGAATCTGGACCGCGCGTGTTCGATGGCCTCGCCCGAGAAATCGAGCCCGGTCACGGCATAGCCCTCGTCGGCAAGACGCGCGGCATCGTTCCCCGTCCCGCACCCTAGCTCCAGGATCGTCAGCGCACGCGCGTCGCGAAGCGGAGCCAGGAACGGCTCGGTCCATTGCCCTCTCCAGTCAAGATCGTCACCAGCCTCGCGCAGCGTCCGGAAGAACGAGTTCCAGTACCCGGCGCGGGCGTAGCTGGCGGTCATAACCGCAAGTTACGCCGGCAGCGAGCCGCAGGACGGCCCGGAGA
>JBPYES010000387.1:0-4330 GCA_051984825.1 Jatrophihabitantaceae bacterium | reverse complement strand
GGGTGGAGCATCACCTCACCACGGCGCCGCTCTGGCAGGACTTCGTCGAGGTGGGCGCGGTTGCCATCGGGTTCGTCGCGGTGGCGTCCACAGCCGGATACGTCCTCGCGTTCTGGAACTTCCGTCTGACGCGACATGCCGGCGGGACGTTGCACCTGACGCGCGGGCTGGTCACTGCGCGCGCGACGAGCATCGAAGAGAGCCGGCTGCGCGGTGCCGAGCTGAGCGAGCCGTTGCTACTGCGCGCAGTGGGTGGCATGCGGGTACTCGCGATCACCACGGGGCTGCGGGTCGGGCGAGGCGCCGAGCGTGGCGGCACCATACTGATGCCGCCTGGTCCGCGGGCAGCGGCCGCGCGGATTGCCGCGGACGTGGTGGGTGAGGCCGCACCGTTCAGCGCACCGCTGCTGGCACATGGCCGCCGCGCCCGGCGACGCAGGTATGTGCGCGCCGTCGGCTCCAGCACGGTGCTCGTCGCAGCAGCGGCCCTGATCTGGTGGCTGACGGGCCTCCCGTTCTGGACGTGGCTGTTCGTGGCGGCGCTGGTGCCGCTGAGCGTGCCACTCGCCGCAGACCGGGCGGCCAGCCTCGGTCATGCACTCGTCGGTGACTACCTGGTGACGCGCCGGGGTTCGCTGGTGCGGCGGCGTGCCGTGTTGGCGCGGGCCGGCGTCATCGGCGTCAATCTGCGCAGTAGCGTGTTCCAGCGCCGCGCCGGGCTGGTCACGCTTACGGCCACCACGGCGGCCGGTCGGCAGGGATACCGGGTGCAGGATGTGCCCGCCGAGCAGGCGGTCGGGATCGCCGACACGCTGCTACCTGGACTGCTGACCGACTTCCTGGGCTGAGCGTGCGGTAGGAAGATCGCATGTACGCGCAGCGGGTACCGGTACTCGAGGTCGGGGGTACGCACGTCAGTGCGTCGCTGATCGACACCGGCGAGTGGGCCATCGTCCCCGGCACGCTCACCCGGCGCTCACTCGACAGCGAGCTGTCCGCCCAGGCACTGCTCGATGCGTTCGTCCGTGCCGCGCGCACGCTGGTCACGCCGCCCGGCGCGTGCTGGGGGGTCGCGATGCCCGGGCCGTTCGACTACGCGCGCGGTATTGCGCTCTTCGAAGATGTCGGCAAGTTCGACAGCCTGCGCGGGGTGGACGTCGGCGCGGCACTCTGCCGGGGCATCACGCCATCGCCGGAGTCGGTCAGCTTCCTCAATGACGCGGAGGCGTTCCTGCTCGGCGAGTGGTTGCACGGCGCAGCGACCGGGTACCGCAGGTGCGCGGCGGTGACCTTGGGCACAGGCGTCGGATCAGCGTTCCTGGCCGACGGCGAGATCGTCGGGTCCGGGCCGGATGTTCCGCCGGACGGTCGTGCCCACCGCCTCGACATCGACGGGCGCCCGCTCGAGGATTACGTGTCGCGGCGCGCCATCCGGTCCGCCTACCGGGACGCCACCCACGACACGAGCGCCGACGTGCGTGATATCGCTGACCGGGCGCGCACCGGCGACCCCGTTGCGCACACTGTGATCGACGCCGCTATGCGCCGCCTAGGCACGGCCCTCGCGCCGTGGCTCGTGCGCTTCGGCGCCGAGGTGGTGGTCGTCGGCGGCTCGATGTCCGCGTCCTGGGACCTGTTCGGCCCGCCGTTCACCGCGCAGCTGCGCCACCCGATAGATGTCGTCGTGGCGCAGGATCGCGAGCACGCTCCGTTGCTCGGGGCGGCACGCCACGCGCTCACATCAGACGGATCGCGATGTGCGGATGCGCCATCGGATGCGCCCGCTTCGTGAGCGGCGGCGCCCGCTACGTCCTAGGTCACGCCGATCAGGATGCGCGGGTTGGCCGAGGGCGTCAGCCACCGCATCAGCGTCACGAGCGTCGCTTGCGGGATCGCGACGCATCCGGCAGTGGCGCCGCCGTCGGTCACGTGCAGGAAGAAAGCGCTGCCCGCGCCCTGTTGTACCGGGAAGCGGTTGTAGTCGATAACTACAGCATAGTTGTAGAACGGCGTCTCGTAGTGGAGATGTTCGTTCGGGTTGCCTTGGGTGAATGAGCAGCCGCTCGAGCAGTGCTGATGGGTGTTGTAGAGCGGGCCGGACTGGCTGATCCACCAGTCTGCGGCGTTCGTCTGGAAGTACGGCAGCGGCGTGCCCGGATTCGCCAGCGCGCCGAACGCCTCGGTGAGCGTGAAGCTGCCGATCGGTGTGGCCGACTTGCTCTCACTCGGCTGCGTGGTGAGTCCCTGGGAGCCGACGTGCGCGGTTACCGCAGAGCCGTACTGTAGCCACCCGCCGCCCGGCGCCTTGTTCCATGCCTGCAGGACGGCTGTAGTGCTACCGGTGGACGGCGCGACAACGGTGATCACCCGCGTGGCAGTGCCGGTTGTGTACCCCAGCGGCAGCGACTGCCCGGGCGGGGGCGCAGGCGGGGCCTTGCTCGTCGTGGTCGTGCGCGGCTGCGGCGCCGGGTGCGTGCTCGGAGTCGGGGTGGTGGTCGGCTTCGGCGCCGGGCGGGACGTCGTCGTGCGCGGAGCCCGGCCGGCCGACGTGGTGGCATGTGTGCTCGGCGCCGCCGGGCCGGCCAGCATCGGCACGTGCGGCGTGGACGGCGGGGGTAATGGCGTGAGCGTGCCGTGCGCGTCGTGTGGCTGCGCGGCCGCAAACGCGACGACCGCAGCCGTGCAGACCCCGACCGCGGCCACTGCGCCGGCGGTCGACGCGATCTGCCATGCCCGCATGCGCGCCAGTGTGCCAGGTATGGAGGCTCTGCTCTCGCAGGCCCGCGCTCAGCGCTCGTCGAGCGCCGCTTCGATGAGGTTGCCGTCCGGGTCGGCAACTACGGCGCCGAAGTAGCCCGGGCGGTAGATCTCCCAGCGGCGCGGCGCCTGCCTGGGCGTGCCCCCGGCGGCGACGGCAGCCGCGAAGAATGCGTCCACGGCGCCGCGCGACGCGGCGGCGAACGCGGCATGTGCGCCCCGCGTCGGTTCGCTGCCGGTCACCAGCCAGAACAGCGGCGGCGCGTCGGGCGGGCCGAAGCCGGCCGCCTCGAGGACGGCATCGTCCTCCTCTTCGTCGCCGTACTCCTGCACGCGCACCAGCCCGAGCGCGCCGAGCGCCGCGTCATAGAACGCCAGGCTCGCGTCGAACGAGCTGGCGCACACGGTGATGTGGCGTAGCGCGGACATCAGACCGGCCACACCTCGCGGCGCCACGCGGCATCCCAGAACATCCACTCGTAGCGAGCTGTCGTGACGAAGCGCCGCCGCGCGCGCGTCTCGTCGTCGGGGGCCAGTCGCGGGCCGATCCGATCGGCCAGGGCTAGCGCCTCGGCGACAATCGCCGCGTATTCGTCGCCCGCGTAGGTATCGATCCAGCGTTGGTAGCGAGCGTCGGGCGAACCGCGCTTGACCAGCTCCGCGCCCACCTCGGCGTAGATCCAGTAACAGGGCAGAACCGCGGCGAGTCCTTCGGCGAAGCTGCCGCCATGCGCCACGGCCAGCAGGTAGCTCGTATACGCCTGGGTGGTGGGTGCAACCGGCATCTCGGCGATGGCGCGTGCGTCGAGGCCGAGCTGCGGCAGTAATGAGGCGTGCAGCGCCAGTTCGACGTCGACCGTTCCGGCGGCGTGCCGGGCGAGCATTCCCGTGTCGGCCTGCGTCGGCGCCTTGCCGCCTACCACGGCCAGCGCGCGGGCGAAGTCCCGCAGGTAGTGGGCGTCCTGCACGACGTAGTGGGCGAACGCCGCCGGATCGAGGGTGCCGTCGGTGAGGCCGGCGAGGAACGGATGCTCGAGGATCGCGGCGTAGATGCCGGCTGCCTCGGCCCACAGCCGTCCCGTCCATCCGTCTCGTGTCACGTCTTGAGATGATCGCATCCCCATGAGCAACTCCCCGCCCACCGCCCTGACCATCGCCGGCTCGGACTCCGGCGGCGGTGCGGGCATCCAGGCCGACCTGAAGACATTCCTCGCCTGCCGAGTGCACGGGATGTCGGCGATCACCGCCGTGACCGTGCAGAACTCACTGGGCGTCAGCGGCTTCTACGAGCTGCCGCCACACGCCGTCGCCGAGCAGATCGAGTCGGTGGCGACGGACATCGGCGTGGGCGCTGCCAAGACCGGCATGCTCGCCTCTGCGGCGATCATCGAGGCGGTCGCGGACACCGTGCAACGGCTCGGCATCACGCCGTTCGTGGTCGACCCGGTCGCTGCGTCCCAGCACGGCGACGCGCTGCTGCGCCCGGACGCGTTGGCGGCGTTGCGCGACCGCATCCTGCCGCTTGCCACGGTCGTGACGCCGAACCTCGGCGAGGTACGGCTGCTGACCGGCA
>JBPYES010000386.1:0-4087 GCA_051984825.1 Jatrophihabitantaceae bacterium | reverse complement strand
GCTACGACTCGTTCTGCCCGATCGGGCCGTGGATCGAGACGGTGCTCGATCCGTCCGACCTGCGTATCACCGCGACGGTCAACGGCGAGCTGCGGCAAGACGGGCGGACCAGCCAGATGGTCCACGACGTCGCCTCCCTGATCGCATTCGTCTCGAACGTCATGACCCTGCTACCCGGCGACGTGATCCTGACCGGGACGCCCGCCGGTGTCGGCCCGCTGCGCGACGGTGACCGGGTCAGCATCGAGGTCGAGGGGATCGGCACCCTGACGAACGAGGTGCGGGCCCGATGAGCGTGCGAGTGAGGTTCTGCCCGTCGCCTACGGGCAATCCGCACGTCGGGCTCATCCGCACGTGCCTGTTCAACTGGGCCTACGCCCGGCACGTCGGCGGCACGTTCGTCTTCCGGATCGAGGACACCGACACCGCACGCGATACCGAGGAGAGCTACCAGGCGCTGCTTGACGCGTTGCGCTGGCTGGGCTTGGACTGGGACGAGGGACCCGAAGTCGGCGGCCCGTACGGCCCGTACCGGCAAAGCGAGCGCCGCGCCATCTACGCGGACATCGCCGATCGGCTCCTGAAGGCCGGTCACGCCTACGAGTCCTACTCGACGCCCGGGCAGACCGAGGCTCGGCATCGGGCAGCCGGGCGCGACCCGAAGCTCGGCTACGACAACTTCGACCGGTCGCTCACCGACGAGCAACGCGCGGCCTACCGGGCTGCTGGGCGCAAACCCGTGCTGCGGGTGCGCATGCCCGACGAGGACATCGGCTGGCATGACCTGGTGCGTGGCGACGTGTCGTTCGCGGCCGGGAGCGTGGCCGACTTCGTGGTGGTGCGCGCCAACGGCGACCCGCTCTACACCCTGACCAATCCGGTGGACGACGCCCTGATGCACATCACGCATGTCCTGCGGGGCGAGGACCTGCTGCCGTCCACACCTCGGCAGATCGCGCTGTACCGCGCGCTGATCGAAATCGGGGTCACCGACTTCGTCCCGTCATTCGGGCACCTGCCGTACGTCATGGGCGAGGGCAACAAGAAGCTCTCCAAGCGCGACCCGCAGTCTTCGCTCAACCGCTACCGCGAGCAGGGCTACCTGCCCGAAGGGCTACTCAACTACCTGGCACTGCTGGGCTGGTCGATCGCCGCCGATCGCGACGTTTTCAGCCTGGACGAGATGGTGGCCGCGTTCGACATAGCTGACGTCAACGCAAACCCGGCGCGGTTCGACCCGAAGAAGTGCGAAGCGATCAACGCTGCGCACATCCGGTTGCTCGACCCCGACGACTTCGCCAAGCGGCTGGCCGATTGGCTGCCCGGCGTGCCCTTCGAGCTCGTCGCCGCGGCCGCGCCGCTCGTGCAGGAGCGCGTCCGGACCCTCGCCGAGGCCGCGGACATGCTGCGTTTCCTGGTTGTGGACGACATCGAGATCGATGCTGCCGCCGCCAAACAGGTCGATCCAGCCGTGCTCGCCGCGGCGATTCCCGCGCTGACCGAGCTGCCCGGGTGGGACGCGGCCTCGATCGAGGCGGCGCTGCGGGCGGCCCTGATAGACGGCCTGGGCCTCAAGCCGCGCAATGCGTTCGGCCCGATCCGGGTGGCGGTCACCGGCCGGACGGTGTCGCCGCCGCTGTTCGAGTCGCTCGAGCTGCTCGGGCGCGACCGCACGCTGACCCGGCTCGAGGCGTCCCGCGGGTGAGCAGTCCGGTCAGTGCCGTCTTCTTCGACGTCGACGACACCTTGGTCGACTACACCTCGACGGCCCGCCGCGCCCTCGACGAGGTGATGGGTGCCGGTGACTCGTACGCGCTGTGGGAGGAGATTTCCGGGCCTTACTTCGAGCGCCATGCCCGCGGCGATCTCGGGTTCGAGCCGATGCGCATCGAGCGCACTGCCGCGTTTCTGCGTGCCCTCGGGCGGGAGGCAGACGCCGGCTGCGCCGCCGCGTTCGAGCAGGCCCGCTTCGCCGCGCTCAACCGCTCGTTCGTGCTGTTCGACGACGTCCTGGCGTGCCTCGACGCGCTGCGCGCCCGGTCGCTGCGGCTCGGCGTGATCACTAACAACGACGGCCCGCATCAGCGCCGCAAGCTGGCCATGGTCGGGCTCCTCGACGCCTTCGACGCTGTCGCGATCTCCGGCGAGGTCGGCGCCGGTAAACCCGATCCGGCGATCTTCGCGCATGCCTGCGCGGCGCTCGGCGTGGCTCCCGCGGCTGCGTTGCACATCGGCGACCGTCTCGACGCCGACGCGCTGGGAGCTCTCGGGGCGGGACTGCGCGGCGTCTGGCTCGACCGGGTTGGTGTGGCCGGAAACGAGCGACGGGTCCCCGTAGTCAGCACCCTCGGGGCGGTGCCGGCGTTGGTGGCGTGAGGTGTTTTGGTCGGGCCTCATCGGGTCCGGTAGAGTGACTGGGCGGCCCGCGAAGCGGGCTGCAGTGGGGTATGGGGTAATTGGCAGCCCGACGGATTCTGGCTCCGTTAGTCTAGGTTCGAGTCCTGGTACCCCAGCGCCACACACAGCAGAAGACATGGCCCCGTCGTCTAGTGGCCTAGGACGCCGCCCTCTCAAGGCGGTAGCGGCGGTTCGAATCCGCTCGGGGCTACAAGCTTGAACCCTCCGGCTTCCGGGGGGTTCGCTCACTTCCAAGATCCTTAGCTGCTACGCCGAATCGGGCCGCATTGCAAACCGCGCCGTGAGGAAGTGCACCGAATGCGGTTCTATCTGATCGCCTGGCTGATCGGGACTGCCGATGTCGCGTGACTCGCATACTGCATGTCGATACGGACGCTGCATGGCAATCCGCGCTCGTCGGCCGGTGTTCTGCGGCGAGATCGCCGAATACCGGCTTGCTTCCCATCTGATCAGTCGCTGTCGTGTCGTTGTTCTACGCGCAGACGGCAGCGTTCGTGGGAGCGCAGCTTGGCGGCTGGTCGGATGAATCCTGCGTCGGGTGCCGGTTCGGTGTGAGTCCGGCATTTGAGTGGCCAGACCTTACCGACGACTCGAGACGAACGTAGCGACTGGATCGGCGCAGTCTTTCCGGCTGGTTGTCGTGGCGAGTGTTGCATGCCTAGTCTCTCGGCACGCGCTGGGCATCCGGCGCCAGATGACGGGGGAAAGTCATGGCCATTCGTCGTGTCGGCAGCCTTGCCGTTGCGTCCGTAGTGTGTATCGCCGCGCTTGCCGCGGGCGCGCTGGACGTGCCGCCACCTGGAGGCACGCTTGCTCGGAGGCAGGGACGTCATGTCTGATCAGCCGTCCGGCCAGCAGCCGAAAACCATGGGATCCATCGACCTCGGAGCAGATGCGCGAAGCGCCGCCCAGGGAGGGGATTAGATGTCGGCAGCAAACCCCATCGAGGTGCGCGACATGGCGATCGTCCACCGCGCGTTCCGCAACGCTTACGCCGAGGCCGCGCAGTTGGTGCGCGCCGCACCGACACCGTCGGCGGAGCGGGTCACGTTCCTGGCCGATCACATCGACTTCGGGATCGCCCTGCTCCACCATCACCATGAAAGCGAGGACGAGCTGCTGTACCCGTTGCTGATCAAGCGCGCGCCCGAGCGGGCCGGAACAACCGAGGAAGTCGCGCATGAGCATCAGCTCGTCCAGGCCGCGCTCGACACCGCGTCGAGCGCGTGCGCAGCGTGGCGTCGGCAGCCCTCGGCTGAGACCGGGAAAGCCCTGGCGGACTCGCTCGACGAGTTGAATGTCGTGCTCCAGCCCCACCTCGACGACGAGGAGCAGAAGGTCGTCCCGCTCGCGGCCGTGACGCTCACGCAAGCAGAGTGGGATGCCATGGGTGATCGTGCGCGGGCCGGCATCCCCAAGGACAAGATGCCTGTCGCTTTTGGGATGCTCCTCGAGCCGCTCAACGAGGCCGACAGGGCTTACATGAAGGGTCAACTGCCGGCCCCGGTCCGGATTCTCTACCCGCTCCTGATCCAGCGGCCGTGGACGAAGTACGCCTCGACCCTGCGCACAGGGACGTGACCGCAAACCGAGCTCCATGAGCTTCGGCGGCAGGCGGATCCTGACGCCGGACCAGCGGCCGCGGGTGTTCGTCAGCTCAACATTGCAG
>JBPYES010000385.1:0-3655 GCA_051984825.1 Jatrophihabitantaceae bacterium | reverse complement strand
GCGTCCTCGACACGTCTACAGCCAGGCTGTTGTTCCCGTCGGCGAACAAGCCGACGGTGCTGCGGCCCGCCGAGTCGGACGACGAGTACTACTACCTGATCATGCCGATGAGACTTCCCCGGTAGCGGGCGATGAGCGCTCGCGCGAAGAGCCCGGCCCGCGCGGACACGATTTGGGCCGGGTAGCCGATGTTTATTCAGCACCTGTCGGTCGCCGACTTCCGCAGCTGGGCCAATGCCGAGGTGGCGCTCGAACCCGGCCCGATGGTGCTGGTCGGCGCCAACGGTCAGGGCAAGACCAACCTCGTCGAGGCGATCGGGTACCTCGCCACCCTGGGCAGTTACCGGGTGCCGACCGATGCGCCGCTGGTGCGCGCCGGCGCCGAACGTGCGGTGGCACGCGCAGCCGTGGTGTCGGACGGGCGCGAATTGCGCGTCGAGATCGAGATCGCGCCCGGGCGAACCAACCGGGCGCGACTGAACGGCGCTCCGGTGCCCCGGCCACGCGAGATCCTGGGCGTCCTGCGCACAGTGATCTTCGCGCCGGAAGACCTCGCGGTTGTACGGGGTGATCCCGGCGAACGTCGTCGCTTCCTGGACGACCTGCTGGTGCAGCGCACCCCGCGGCTGGCTGGTGTGCGTGCTGATTACGAGCGGGTGATCAAGCAGCGGGCGACCCTGCTGAAGTCCGCGGGGACGGCCCGACGCGGCGGCGGTACCGGCGACCTGCGCACCCTGGACGTGTGGGACGGTCATCTAGCCGTCCATGGGGCGCAGTTGCTTGCCGCGCGGCTGGATCTGGTCGACGCGTTACGCCCGCACGTAGCGGCAGCGTATGCGCAGGTTGCGCCGGCCAGCGTGCCGCTCGGGGTGTCGTACGTCGCGTCCACGGTGCTGCCCGAGCAGCGCGATACTGCCGTACTCGAGGCCGCGTTGCTGTCGGAGCTGGCCCGCGTCCGCGCCCACGAGCTCGAGCGCGGTGTGAACCTGGTCGGTCCGCACCGTGACGAGCTGCTGCTCACGCTCGGTGACGCACCGGTGCGCGGTTATGCCAGTCACGGCGAGTCGTGGTCGACGGCGCTGGCTCTCCGGCTCGGCGCGTACGAGCTGCTGCGTGACGACGGCGTCGAGCCGGTGCTGATCCTTGACGACGTGTTCGCCGAGCTGGACTCCGGCCGGCGCGACCAGCTCGCCCTCGTCGCCGGCAAGGCCGAGCAGGCGATCATTACGGCGGCGGTTCCGTCCGACGTCCCGGAGCCACTCGCGGGTGCCCGCTTCGACGTCCACGACGGGGAGGTCCGCCGTGTCCGATAGCGACAATCGAGCAAATGAGACGCAGGTCACACGGTTGTCCACAGTGGACAGTGGAAAACCCGGAAAACCTGTGGATGAGCGCTCACCATCCGTTGCTAAACCTCCGGCAGATCTGGCGCAGAGTGCCTTGTCCGGGGCACAACGCATATCTCGCCCGGTGCGTCGCCGGCCATCGGGCGGACGTCGCCCGGCTGGGTACTCCGGCTCCGGTCCCGACGAACGCGACCCACAGCCGATCGGCCAGGTGGCAGCTGGCCTCTTCGCGGAGCGCGGCTGGGAGCGTCCGGTCGCCGAGGCACGTGTCTTCGCCGACTGGCCCTCGCTGGTCGGCGCCGAGATCGCTGCACGCTGCCGGCCGGTGAGCCTGCGCGACGGCGAGCTGCGGCTGGCGGCAGAGTCGACGGCGTGGGCGACCCAACTCAGGATGCTCGCCAGCGCAGTGCTCAGCCGACTCGTCGCCGAACTCGGCCCGCATGTGGTGACCCGGCTGTCCATCAGCGGCCCGGTCGCCCCGAGCTGGAAATACGGCGCGTGGTCGGTTTCCGGCGGGCGGGGACCGAGGGACACGTATGGCTGACATGCAACGTGGTCGACCGCAGGTGACCACCTGGCGATGCGGCTAGTGCGAAGTAAGACATCTTGGTGCAATCAGTCCGCCCGGCACGCCGACCCATCCTGAGTCGCCGTCGCGCTGAAATGACCGCCTAGCATCGGCACCCCCCAGGGCACGTGGGTTCCCGTGACCCCCTGGCTACCCGGCGCTCTGTGTGCGCGACAGGACGCGTCGCATGGGCGGTCTGGGACGTCCATGCACTAGAATGAAGTGTCGATGCGGGGTCGGTGCCGTGCCGGGTCAAGTCGGCGTCGGGGCCCACCCCTTGTTCATGTTCGAAAACGTAGTACTAAGGAGTCGCGTCGGTGGCCACGAGCACGTCCAGGAACGGCAAATCGAACTACACCGGCAGCGACATCACCGTCCTCGAAGGACTCGAAGCGGTCCGCAAACGCCCGAGCATGTACATCGGGTCGACATCGGAACGCGGCCTGCATCACCTGGTCTGGGAGGTCGTCGACAACGCCGTCGACGAGGCGCTGGCCGGCTACGCCGACCGCATCGAGGTGACGTTGCTGGCTGACGGCGCGGTGCGCGTGGTCGACAACGGCCGCGGCTACCCGACCGACATGCACCCCACCCAGAAACGCCCCACCCCCGAAGTGATCTTGACCGTGCTGCACGCCGGCGGGAAGTTCGACGGCAAGGCCTACGCGGTGTCCGGCGGGCTGCACGGCGTGGGCGTCTCCGTCGTGAATGCGCTCTCCACCAACCTCGAGCTGACCATCTGGCGAGACGGCTACGAGTGGTTCCAGCCGTACCGGTCGCAGAAGCCGGCTGCGCCGCTTCAGAAAGTCGGCAAGAGCCGGAGGACCGGTTCATCCGTCACCTTCTGGGCCGACCCAGGGATCTTCGAGACCACCACGTACTCGTTCGAGACGATCAGCCGCCGGCTGCAGGAGATGGCGTTCCTCAACAAGGGACTGACCATCGTGCTGCGTGACGAGCGCCCGGGGGTCATCGGTGAGGACGGCACGACCACCGACGGGCCGAAGGAGGTCACCTACACGTATCCCGGCGGCATCGCCGACTTCGTCAGGCACCTCAACGCGACGAAGACCCCGATGCACAAGACGGTGATCTCGTTCGGCGACGACTACCGCGAAGACGGGCGCTACAGCATGTCGGTCGAGGTCGCCATGCAGTGGAACGAGACGTATTCCGAGAGCGTGTACACGTTCGCGAACACGATCAACACCCATGAGGGCGGCACGCACGAGGAGGGCTTCCGTACCGCGCTCACGAGTGTGGTCAACAAATGGGGCATCGACAAGAAGATCATCAAGGACACCCGTGAGGATCGGCTCACCGGCGACGACATCCGCGAAGGGCTTGCCGCGATCGTCTCCGTGAAGCTCGCGGAGCCGCAGTTCGAGGGGCAGACCAAGACCAAGCTCGGCAACTCCGAGGCGAAGTCGTTCGTGCAGAAGGTGTGCAACGATCGGCTGGCCGACTGGTTCGAACGCAACCCGGGCGAAGCCAAGATCGTTGTCAGCAAGGCGTCTCAGGCGGCGCGGGCCCGCAAGGCAGCCCAGCAGGCACGCCGGCTCGCCCGAAAGAACGCGCTCGACACGATGGGCATGCCCGGCAAGCTGTCGGACTGCCGCTCCACCGACCCGGCCGAGAGCGAGCTGTACATCGTCGAGGGCGATTCCGCGGGTGGCTCGGCGAAGTCGTGCCGTGACTCGATGTTCCAGGCGATCCTGCCGATCCGCGGCAAGATCATCAA
>JBPYES010000384.1:0-3126 GCA_051984825.1 Jatrophihabitantaceae bacterium | reverse complement strand
GTGATCCCCTCGCGCTGGGCCCCGTCGCGCAGCGTCGTGTCGAATACGTGAAAGTCGTCAGTGAGCATGTTTTCCTCCAATAGAAAAGACCCCCCGCCGGATGGCGAAGGGTCTGCGCGTCGGAGTCGAGCTGGTCCGACGCGCTAACTGATAATGACGAAATTGCGGTGCACGACGTGCAGTCTGCCACACATACCTAGGCGGTCAACCCTGGGTTCGATACCAAGCGATCTTGTCGCGGATGTGTCGCTGCTGGGCGCGCAGCTCGCTGATCTGGCGATCGACGGCCCGGTCGTGTTCTTCGAGCAGCGTGATCCGCGAGGCGATGGTGCTGTCGCCGGACCGGCACAGCTCCGCGTAGCGCAGCATCTGCGCGATCGGCATGCCTGTGTCGCGCAGGCAACGCAGCACGCCGAGCCAGTCGAGATCGTCGTCGGTGAACGAGCGCCGCCCAGCCGGGGTGCGGGCAATGTCGTCGAGCAGGCCGATGCGTTCGTAGTAGCGCAGCGTGTCGAGGCTGAATCCGGTCTTGTCGGCCACCTGTCCGGGCGAGTACATGCGCGCACAATACGCTTGACCTGGAGTGCGCTCCGGGTTGCAAGCTCGATTGCATGAACCTTGCACTAGGCGCGATGTTCTTCGGAACTCGGCAAGACGAACAGGCCTCGTTCGAGCTGCTGGATCGGTTCGTGGACGGCGGTGGAACGATGATCGACACAGCGAACAACTACGCATTCTGGGAGCACCCCTCCGGGCACGGCGGTACGGCCGAGACCGTGCTCGGCGCGTGGTTCGCCGCCCGGCCGGGTGTGCGCGATCGGGTGTACCTCGGCACCAAGATGGGCGCCGAGCCCCGGGTTCCGGGCGGCTACCCCGTCAACAGGGAGGGTCTGTCGGCCACGACGATCAAGGCGGCGATCCAGGGCAGCCTGGAGCGGCTGCGCACTGACCGGATCGACCTGTACTGGGCGCACATGGAGGACCGGTCGGTGCCGATCGATGAGACGGTCGGCGCCTTCGGCGAGCTCGTGGCAAGCGGCCTGGTCGGCCGGCTCGGCGCGTCCAACCACGCGACCTGGCGAGTCGAGCAGGCCAGGGCGGCTGCCCGCTCGCTCGACGTGGCCGGCTACACGGCGCTGCAGCTGCGGTACTCGTACGTCGTGCCGCGTCCGGGTGTGCTTGTGCACGCCCACCGCTTCGGATCGGTGAGCGACGAGACGCTCGACTACGCCGCGTCCGAGCACCTCGACATCTGGGCGTATACGACGCTGATCGAGGGCGCATATGTGCGCGCCGACCGGCCGTTGCCCGAGGGCTACGACCACCCCGGCACGACTCGGCGGCTGGCCGTGCTGAACGAGGTGGCGAGCGAACTGGGCGTGACGCGCAATCAGGTCGTGTTGGCTTGGCTCATCGGCGGGAGTCCGGCGATCACCCCGATCGTCCGGGTGAGCAGCGCGGCGCAGCTTGACGAGGCCCTGGCCGGGGCGCGGCTGACGCTGAGCGCCGAGCAGCGGGCCCGGATGGACGCGGCCCAATGAGTGCCGCGACGCCGCTCGTGCTCGGGGCGATGTACTTCGGGACGCGTACCGGCGAGCCCACGTCCGTCGAGATCCTCGACCGGTTCGTCGACGCCGGGGGCACCATGATCGACACGTCTGACAACTACTCGTTCTGGTCGGATCCCAGCGGGTTCGGCGGCCAGAGTGAGGCGCTGATCGGCCGTTGGCTGGCGGCGCGCCCCGGAATGCGGGAGCGCGTGTACCTCAGCACCAAGGTCGGGGCGCAGCCGCTCGTCCCCGGCGGCTATCCCGACCACCTCGAAGGCCTCTCCGCAGCGACGATCAAGGACGCGGTGCAGCGCAGCCTTCGCCAGCTGGGCACCGACCACCTCGACCTGTACTGGGCGCACGTCGAGGATCGGTCCGTGCCCGTCGAGGAAACGATGGACGCGTTCGGGTCGCTCGTCGCCGACGGCGTGGTGGGGCGGGTCGGCTGCTCGAACTGGCCGACCTGGCGGGTCGAACAGTCGCGACACGCCGCAGGCGGCTGGCCCGGGTTCACCATCTTGCAGTTGATGCACTCGTACCTGCAGCCGCGTCCGAGTGCTCCGGTTGCCTACCAGTCGCAGCGCTTCGGATGGGTTACCGACGAAACGCTCGACTATGCGGCCGCGCACGGCCTGGACGTCTGGGTGTACAGCCCGCTGCTCAAGGGCGGCTACGTGCATTCCGATCGGCTGGGCGAGGCGTACGACCATGTCGGCAACGCTCGCCGGCTGGCCGTCCTCGACGAGGTGGCTGCCGAGCGCGGCGCGACCCGCAATCAGGTCGTGCTGGCCTGGCTGGTCGGCGGCGAGGCGGCAATCACGCCGATGGTCGGATGCAGTTCCGTGGCGCAGCTCGACGAGGCACTCGCCGGGGTGCGGCTGACCCTGAACGCCGACCAGCGCGCACGTTTGGACGCTGTGGCCTGACTCGCGGCTACGCGGGACGCCAGGCGGGGTTGCGGCCGAACCACCCGACCAAGCGGGCATACGCCGTGGCATCGGCCGGCACCGGCACCTCATACCCGAACGCCTTGTCCGGGCCACGGTGCTGGGGGCGGAGCAGGTTTTGCGACCAGGCCAGCGCGTGCTCGGCGAGCTCGTCGTCGAGCGGCACCCCAACACCGGTGGCGGTTGCGAGGTCCCAGTCATGGATGGTGAGCTCGGCGATCTGCTGGTCGGCCCGTCCGGTTGGTGCGTCCGGCACGTACCACGTCGCAAGCAACCCGTGGGCGCCGACCCGGAACTGTGCCGCCCACTCGTCGCCGAGCGGTTCCGGTGGTGCTGCCCAGTCGATCGTCTCGCCGCGCGCCACCGCGGTGAAGTTGCGCAGGTCGGCGCCGACGATGTGCTCGACGATGTCACGCACCGTCCACTGTGGACACGGCGTGGGCAGCATCGCCTGCTCCGGCCGCACTGCAGCGATGACCGACTCGGTCTGCCCGAGCGCGCCTTCGAGCAGGGTGAGCGTGTCGGTCATGCCGCCGCCTTGGCCAGTCGCTCCCCGATCTCGGACGTGGTACCCGGGTTGTGGGAATCGCGGCTCGCGAGGTCGGCAGCCACGGCGGCGTCGACCCGGG
>JBPYES010000383.1:0-21052 GCA_051984825.1 Jatrophihabitantaceae bacterium | reverse complement strand
ACGAGGCCGGCCAGGGGATCGTCCGGATGAGGCGCCGAGGCATAGGCAGCACGCATGATGCCGACCCTAGGCGACTCGCTACCGGGTCAGGTCCGCCGGTGCGGACGCGAGGGTCGCCTCGATCGCCTGCACGAGGGCGCGCGCCGACTCGGCGGTGAGCTCCACGGCAACTCGGGCGCCGGCGCCGCGCGACGGATTCGCGAAGTCGATGTTGAGCGTGTGCTCGGCGAGCGCGTGTACAGGATGGTCGAAGTACACGGTGGCGTCGGTGACCCGGAACCAGCCGGTGGCTCCCTTGCCGCTGCCGGCGATGCTGATCGTCTCGGTGAGATAGGTGCACATGGCGATTCCTAGGAGAGGTGACGGGCGAGAAAGTCGGCGATCTTGTCCCAGCCGTCGACGGCGGCCTCGACGCGGTAGGAGGGGCGATCGACCGCGAAGAACGCGTGCCCCGCGCCGTCATAGCTGTGAAACTCGAACTCCTTGCCGTGCTGGCGCAGCAGCGTGCCGAGTTTCTGGACCTCCGCGGGAGACGGGCGCTGGTCGTCCTTGCCGAACAGGCCGAGTAACGGGCACCCCAGGTTGGGCAGCTTGGGTTCCAGGCTGGTTCTCGCATCGTCGGGCGAGTCGCGTACGACATAGCCCCCGTAGCAGTCGATGGCGGCGGCAAGCGGCAGGCTGCAGGCGGCCAGTACCGCCTGCCGTCCGCCTGAGCAGTGGCCGATCACGCCGACCTTGCCGTTCGACGTGTCGAGACCGCGCAGATATGCGCTGGCGGCGGCCACGTCGCCGACCAGCCGATCGTCGGGGACGCCGCCCTTGGCGCGAGCTGCGGCGGCTGCGTCGTCCGGATCAGCACCGGGGGCCTCGCGGTGGAAGAGGTTCGGACACACGGCGTCGTAGCCGAGTTCGGCGAAGCGGCGCACCATCTCCTTGGTGGCTCGGTCATATCCCGGTATGTGGTGAATGACGACCATTCCGCCGCGGTGCTGTGGCTCCTGCGGCCGAGCCAGGTATGCCTCGATCTCGTCGCCGCCGTCGCCAGTGATGGTGATCGTTTCTGCGGTCAGAGAGCTCATACGTGCATCTAACTAGAGTCTTCAAGGTGCCGTCCCGTATGCGCCGGCTGCGTCGGCTGCGCCGGCCGCAGCTCGCCCTGATCGCGCTGCTGGCCGTGCTCGCAATCGGCTACCTGGTCCACGCCGCGACCGGCAACCACCACAGCGGGCTGCAGGGCGGCACCGTCGCCCTGTCGTCGCTGCCATCACAGGCGACACAGACGGTGCGCCTGATCGACGAGGGCGGCCCCTTCCCGTACCGGGAAGACGGAGAAATCTTCAACAACGCCGAGCACCGGCTGCCCGCCGAACCGCGCGGCTATTACCACGAGTACACGGTGCCCACGCCCGGTTCGCCCGACCGTGGTGCCCGGCGCATCATCACCGGCGACGCAAACCGGGAGTTCTACTACACGTCGGACCACTACGAAACGTTCCATCGCGTGGACACAACACGCTAATGGAGCGGTATGTCGCTCCAGCGGCGACGAAGCGGGACGCGATCGGCGCCATCTACGCGGCGGTGCAGGCGCCCGAGTGGGCGGCACCGAACTTGGACGGGCTGATCGATGTCCTGCGCGACCTGTCGTGGCTGCCGCCCGGGCCGCTCGTGCTGCACCGGCCGGAGCCCGGGCGTTTGCCGGCCGAGGACGAGCGGGCGATCCGGGCCGCGCTCGACATCGTGACGGAGGAGACCGCCCAGACCGACCGGCCGGTCTCCGTCGAATACCCGGGGGCCGCGCAATGACCGGCCCGCGCGGTGACACCGTGCCAGAAATGTGCGCGTACGCGGGTCGCTGCTCGAGCTGCACGGGTCGCTGTTGAACACTGGACGGGTGCCTTCAACGCTGCCTGATGGGCAGACACCACCGCGCGACGGCCGCCTCCCGCAGACGGCGCTGGACCAGCTAGCAGAGGTGCCGTTCGGGATATACGTGCACGTGCCGTTCTGCGAGGCGCGCTGCGGCTACTGCGACTTCAACACCTACACCGCCATGGAGCTCGGGCCGAGCGTCAGCCGGGGGAGCTACGCGGACACCGTGCTGATGGAACTGCGCCTGGCGCACCAGGTAGTACGCGACCGCGCGCCGCAGGTATCGACGATCTTCTTCGGTGGGGGGACGCCGACGGTGCTGCCGGCTGAGCACCTGGAGCTGATCGTCAAGGAGATCGGGGAGCTATTCGGCATTGCACCGGACGCCGAAATAACCACCGAGGCGAATCCCGAGTCGGTCACGCCGGCCTATCTCGCCAGGCTGCGCGAGGCCGGGTTCACCCGGATATCGATCGGCATGCAGTCGGCGGTGCCCCGCGTGCTGGAGGTTCTCGACCGGCGGCACCGCCCGGGTCGCCCCGAACAGGTCGTCGAGGAGGCCCGCGCCGCGGGCTTCGAACACGTCAACCTGGACCTGATCTACGGCGCGCCATACGAGACCGACGCCGACTGGCAGGCCTCGCTGGACGCGGCGATCGGCGCCGCGCCAGACCACATCAGCGCCTACGCGCTGGTCGTCGAGCAGGGCACGGCGCTGGCGCGGCAGGTCGCCCAGGGCGTGCTGCCGGCGCCGGACGACGACGTGCAGGCCGATCGGTACGCGCAGGCGGACGACGCGCTGCGCCGAGCCGGGTTCGAGTGGTACGAGGTCTCCAACTGGGCCAAGACGCCTGCCGGCCGCTGCAGACACAACGAGCTGTACTGGCGCGATTCCAACTGGTGGGGTGCCGGGCCCGGTGCCCACAGCCACGTCGGCGGGGTGCGGTGGTGGAACGTCAAGCATCCGGTCCGCTACTCGACCCTGCTGGAGGCCGGGCGCAGCCCGGCGGCGGGACGAGAACTGCTCAACGGCAAGGCCCGGCTGACGGAGCGGATCATGCTCGGCATCCGGCTACGTGAGGGCCTCTCGATGCTCGACATCCCGCAGAACACGCACCCGAAGGTGCCGCAGCTGGTGGGTTGGGGGCTGGCCGATCAGGACGCGTTCCATGCCGGCCGGATCGTGCTGACGCTGCGCGGCAGGCTGGTCGCCGACGCGGTGGTACGCGACTTACTGGGCTGACCCGAGCTGGTCCAGATCCAGGACCCGCACGTGCAGCGCGGTGCGCTGGTGCAGCGCGGCCCGCAGCGCCCGGTGCAGGCCGTCTTCGAGATAGATCTCACCGCGCCACTGCACCGCGTGCGGGAACAGGTCACCGAAGAACGTGGAGTCCTCGTCCAGTAGCTTGTCGAGCGCGAGTTCGCGTTTGGTGGTGATGAGCTGGTCGAGCCGGACAGATCGCGGGGGCACGTTGGCCCAGTCGCGCGTGGACAGGCCATGATCCGGATACGGGCGTCCGCTGCGTACCGCCTTGAAGATCACCGCTCCGCCCAGGTCCCCTCACGCCAGTTGTCCGCGTGGCAGCCTATCGCGAGGCGGCAACCGCCAATGCGGAAACCGTAAGCTGTACGGGACGAACGGAGTGTGAGCAGTGAACGTCGACGAACGCAAGCTCGAGGTATTGCGGGCGATCGTCGAGGACTTCATCGCCACCAGCGAGCCGGTCGGCAGCAAGGCGCTGGCCGAGCGGCACCACCTCGGTGTGTCGCCGGCAACAATCCGTAACGACATGGCTGCGCTCGAGGAGGAAGGGCTGATCGCCCAGCCGCACACGAGCGCGGGGCGCATACCCACCGACGCCGGTTACCGCGTTTTCGTCGACCGGCTGACCTCGGTCAAACCGCTGTCCGCCGCGGAGCGCCGGGCCATCGAGGTGTTCCTCGACAATGCCGTCGACCTCGACGATGTGCTCCACCGGGCGGTGCGCACGCTCGCTCAGCTGACCCGCAACGTCGCGGTCGTGCAATACCCGTCGCTGTCGCGCAGCCGGGTCCGCCACCTCGAACTCGTGGCGCTGAGCCCCTCCCGGCTGATGCTGGTGCTGATCACCGACACGGGCCGCGTCGAGCAGCGGGTGGTCGAGCTACCCGCATCGGTCGACGAGGAGGCAGTCGCGCAGTTGCGCTCCACGCTGAACGCCCGGCTGCGCGATCGGTTGCTCGCGGAGACGCCTCAGATCGTCAGCGACCTGCCGACGTCGGTGGCAGCCGAGCTGCGCGGCCTGGTCGCAACGCTCACGTCCGTCCTACTCGAAACGCTGGTCGAGCGGCACAGCGACCGGATCGTGCTGGGCGGCACCGCAAACCTGACGCAGCACGCCCTCGACTTCCCGGCGATCCGCCCGGTGCTCGAGGCCCTGGAGGAGCAGGTGGTACTGCTCCGGCTGCTGGATCAGTCGGTGAGCTCCAGCCAGGTGATGGTGCGGATCGGCAACGAGAACCCGCACGAGGGGTTGCAGGCCACGTCGGTCGTGACGAGTGGATACGGCGTCGCCGGAGCGCGGCTGGGTGCCGTCGGCGTACTCGGTCCGCGGCGTATGGACTACGCGCACACGATGGCCCGGGTCGCCGCCGTGGCCCGCTATGTCGGCGAGCTCATCGCCGACAGCTGAGTTTGCAGCCGAGCCACCTGGGAATGACATAGGCGTCCGTACACTTGGCAGTCGAAGACACCGCTTGCCAAACGTCTGAAGACCGAGGGACTCGCACGTGGCCGAAACCGTCCGCGACTACTATGCGCTGCTCGGCGTACGCCGAGACGCCACGAGTGAGGAAATCAAGCGTGCCTATCGCAAACTGGCTCGCGAGCTGCACCCGGATGTGAACCCCGACCCGCTCGCGCAGGATCGGTTCAAGGAGGTCACCGCCGCATACGAGGTGCTCTCCGACCCAGAGAAGCGCCGCATCGTCGATCTGGGCGGCGACCCGCTCGCCCCAGGGGGTGGCCAGGGCAGTGCAAGCAACCCATTCGCCGGGTTCGGTGGCTTCAGCGACGTCTTCGAGGCGTTCTTCGGTGGCGGGACAACCGGCGCGCGGGGGCCGCGCAGCCGGGTGCGCCCGGGTGCCGACGCCCTGCTGCGCCTGGAGCTCACGCTGAACGAGGCGGCGTTCGGGGTACGCCGGGATATCGGCGTGGAGACCGCGGTCGTCTGCCAGACCTGTCACGGCAGCGGCTGCGCACCGGGCACGTCGCCACGCACCTGCTCGGTCTGCGGCGGCATCGGCGAGATCCAGTCCGTCCAACGGTCGTTCCTCGGCCAGGTCATGACGACCCGGACCTGCCATGCCTGCGGCGGTACCGGCGAGCAGATCCCCTCGCCATGCCCGACATGCGGCACCGAAGGACGCGTACGCGCACGCCGCACCATCACCGTCGAGGTCCCCGCCGGCATCGAGGACGGCATGCGCATCCGGCTGTCCGGGCAGGGCGAGGTCGGCCCTGGAGGCGGGCCGGCAGGCGACCTGTACATCGAGGTGAGCGAGCAGCCACACGACACCTTCACCCGAGAGGGCGCCGACCTGCATTGCCGCATCTCGTTGCCGATGACCGCCGCAGCGCTCGGCACCAACTTGGTGCTGCCCACCCTCGACGACGAAGAGAAGCTCGAGATTCGTCCCGGGATCCAGAACGGCGCTGTGCTGACCCTGCGCGGCAAGGGCATCCCCCGGCTACGAAGCAGCTCCCGGGGTGACCTGCACGTCCATGTCGAGGTGGCTACGCCGACCCGGCTCGACGAGTCGCAGGCGAAGCTGTTGCGCGAGTTCGCTGCGCTGCGCAATGAAGAGGTGTCCGTCACGACGGCGCGCAGCGGCCTGTTCGGCAAGATGCGGGACGCCTTCGGCGGCCGGTGAGCACGCCGCCGCTGTTCCTGCTCGATCCGCTGCCGCGCGGCGACATGATCGTTCTCGACGGCGACGAGGGGCGGCACGCCGTCCGGGTGAAACGCATCCGGCAGGGCGAGACGGTGCTCCTCGGCGACGGGCGCGGCGTGCTGGCGAGCTGCGTCGTCGAGACGGTCGGCGCCGATCGGCTCACCGCCCGGGCCGTAGCTCGGCGGGTCGTTCCGGCGCCCGATCCGCGCGTGGTGGTCGTCCAGGCATTGCCGAAGGGTGAGCGGGCAGAGCTGGCGGTTGAGCTGCTAACCGAACTCGGCGCGGACGAGATCGTGCCGTGGGCAGCGGCACGTTCAGTCGTCCAGTGGACGGGCGAACGCGCCGAGAAGGCGCTGACACGATGGCGGCGGGTCGCAGCCGAGGCGGCGAAGCAGAGCCGGCGCGCCTGGGTGCCGGTGGTGTCCGGGCTGGCCAGGACAGCCGAGGTCGCCGCAATGGCGAAAGGAGCGCTGGTGCTGCACGAGGGTGCCGCGCTTGCGCTGACCGGGGCTACGTTGCCGGCCGGCCGTGACATCATCCTCGTCGTGGGTCCGGAAGGTGGCATCGCCGCCGACGAGCTGGCCACGTTCGCCGCAGCCGGTGCCGTCCCGGTGCGGCTGGGCGAGCCGGTACTTCGCACCTCGACGGCGGGGGCAGCTGCGCTCGCCGCCCTCTCGGCGCGCATCGGCCGGTGGTGAGTACATGATCGGGCGCCTGCACCACGTGATCGTCGACTGCGCCGATCCTGCCGCGCTTGCGGCGTTCTACGCGGAGCTGCTCGGATTGCCGATCACGTATACGTCCCCCGATTTCGTCGTGGTGTCACGCGACGACACGACCTCAGGCGTGGCGTTCCAGCTCGCACCCGACCACCAGCCGCCGCAGTGGCCGGACCCCGACCATCCGCAGCAGATGCATTTCGACGTCATGGTCGACGACGTCGACGCAGCTGAGGCGCGAGTGCTCGCAATTGGTGCGCGGCGCCTCCCCGGTGGCAATCACGTCTACGCCGACCCGGCCGGGCACCCGTTCGACCTTGTTCCGCGTCCGAAATGGGCGCCGCCGATCGGGTAGCGTCCCAACATGGGCATCGTCACGCCGGGCTTTACCGGCCGCGATCGAGCGAGCAGCGCCGATCTGCCGCCGGGCCAATACCTGACACGTGACTTCCCCGTGCTGTCCGCCGGGCCCACACCGAAGGTCCGGCTCGACGACTGGGAATTCACGATCACCAACGAGACGGGCGCGGTGAAGCGCTGGGACTGGCCAGGGTTTTCTGCCTTGCCGGTACAGCAGATCACGGTCGACCTGCACTGCGTCACGCGCTGGTCGAAGCTCGGCACATCCTGGGAGGGCGTCGCGCTCGACGACCTCGTAAGCAACGTCGAGACGGCGGCCGACTACGCCTTGGTGCACTCCTACGGCGGCTACACCACGAACCTGCCGCTGGAAGATCTGCTCGACGGGCAGGCATGGATCGCGTTCCGCTACGACGGCGACGACCTCGCACCGGAACACGGCGGGCCGGCGCGGCTGCTCGTGCCGCACTTGTACCTGTGGAAGAGCGCCAAGTGGGTCCGTGGCATCACGCTCGCGCATGACGACCAGCCGGGGTTCTGGGAGAGCCTCGGCTACCACAACTACGGGGACCCATGGCGCGAGCAGCGGTACTGGGGCGACTAGGGCGTGTGCCGCGGCGCCTGCTCGTCGCGAGCGGCGAGCCAGGTGCACGAGATGCAAGGCGGAGGAGGAGGCCATAGCCGTAGCTATGGACGACGACGACAACGCAGCAGATCGCGTGCCTGGGCGTCGCGTAGCAGAGCGTGGGGTGGCGGCACACGCCCTAATCTGGCGCGTGGCGACCGTCGCCGCGCTGCGCGACGAGACGGCGACCGCTCGGACGCTGACGCTCGACGTGGCCGGCTGGCCCGGGCACGTGGCCGGCCAGCACGTCGACATCCGGCTCACCGCTCCCGACGGCTACACCGCGGTGCGCTCGTACTCGATCGCCTCGGTCGCGGACGGCGAGCGGATCGAGGTGACCGTCGAGCAGGTGATGGACGGTGAGGTCTCGCCGTACCTCGCGCGGGTCATCCGGGTAGGCGATCCGCTCGAGGTCCGTGGCCCGGTCGGCGGCTGGTTCACCTGGCGAGCGGTGCAGGCCGAGCCGGTACAGCTGGTGGCCGGCGGCTCCGGCGTCGTGCCGCTCATGGCGATGCTGCGCGTCCGTACGGCGGTAGCAAGCTCCGCACCGTTCCAGCTGCTGTACTCGGCGCGCCGCCCGGAATCGGTCATCTACCGCGACGAGCTCGAGCGCTGCGCCGCCGACGGCCTGGGGCTCACCTACGCGTACACGCGGGCCGCGCCCGAGGGCTGGCCGCGAGCACCGGCACGGGTCGACGCGCCGCTGCTCTCGATGGTCACGTTCGCCCCGGACAAACGTCCCACCTGCTACGTCTGCGGCCCGACGCCGTTCGTCGAAACCGTGGCAGACCTGCTCGTCGCGGCCGGGCACGACGCCCGGCGCGTCCGCACCGAGCGATTCGGAGGTCCGTGATGACCCACCTCGACGGCAATGCCGCAGCCGGCGACCTGCGCACCATCTTCGCGGTGGACGTCACTGCAGCCATCGGCCAGTGCGCCAACTGCGGGCAGACTGGACCGCTAGGTACAGCACAGCTGTACAACCAGGCACCGGGCATGGTGGCACGCTGCACCGGGTGCGAAAGCGTCCTCCTCCGGATGGTCGCCGCCCCCGGGCGGGCCTGGCTCGACGTTCGCGGACTGACCTACCTCCAGATCGAGACGTCCTAGAACGGGTAAGCCGGCGGCTCGCCGCGGACCGTCACCCAGCGCGTCTCGGTGAACGCCTCGACGTTCGCCGACGGGCCGCCGAAGCGAGCGCCGGTGCCGGACGCCCCGACCCCGCCGAACGGCACGTTGGCCTCGTCACTCACCGTCTGGTCGTTGATGTGCACGATGCCGGAGGGAATGCGGTCGGCGATGGCGAGCCCGCGCATCACATCCCGCGTCACGATGCTGAGCGACAGACCGTAGTCGGACGCGGCAGCCAACTGCACCGCCTCGTCGACCGACGACACGCGGACTGCCGGCGCGACGGGCCCGAAGATCTCCTCGGTCCAGGCTGGTGATTCCGGCGGCACCTCCGCGAGGACCGTCGGCCGGTAGAACAGCCGGTCGTATTCCCCGCCGGCGGCGACCTTTGCGCCGGCGTCCCGGCTCGCGGTGACCAGTCCGTGAATCTTGTCGCGCTGCCGCTCGTCGATGATCGGGCCGAGGGCGACCTCGTCGGTCGCAGGATCCCCGACGGGCAGCCGCGCTGCCTTGGCCGACAGCGCCTCGACGAAGTCGTCGTAGAGCCGCTCGTGCACGATGTGCCGGCCGGCGGTCATGCAGATCTGGCCCTGGTGGAAGAACGATCCGAACGCAGCCAGCGTTGCGGCCTGGGCGACATCGGCGTCGTCCAGGACGAGCATCGCGGAGTTGCCGCCCAGTTCGAGATGCACGCGCTTGAGATGCCGCCCCGCGAGCTCGGCTACCCGCCGGCCGGCCGCCGTCGAGCCGGTGAATGACACGACGCGCACCTGCGGATGCGCGATGAGTGCTTCGCCGACTGCGGCATCGCCGGGCAGCATCTGCAGCACCCCGGGCGGCAGCCCGGCTTCCTCGAGGATGCGGGTGAGCACCACGCCGCCGGTGACGCCGGTGCGCGGGTCCGGCTTGAGGATCACCGCGTTGCCCAGCGCCAGCGCGGGAGCGACCGACCGGATGCCCAGGATGATCGGCACGTTGAACGGCGAGATCACCCCGACGACGCCGGCCGGGACGCGGCGCGCCATGGACAGCCGCGGCTCCTCGCTCGGCAACAGCTCGCCATAGGCGCGGCTGGGCAGGGCCGACGCCTCGAAGCACTCCTGCTCCGCCACGTGCAGCGAGAAGTCGGCGATGCCCGGGATCGCGCCGACCTCGCGGATGTTCCACCACTTGATCTCGTCCGCGTACTGCGACCACAGCTCGCCGGCCTTACGCAGTACGGCTGCACGTTGCGGGTACGGCGTGGCCGCCCAGCCGGGTTGCGCCGCGGCCGCGCTTTGGACGGCGCGGTCCAGGTCCGCAGTCGCCGGCTTGCCGAGGCTGCCCAGTGCGGCGCCGGTGGCGGGCTCGATCACCGGATATTCGCCGTCCGAGGCGGCCGTCCACTCACCGTCGAGATAGACGTTGCCGCGCCAGCGTTCTTCGTCGAGAAGGGTCATTAGCTGCTCCCATCGTGGTGGAGTACGTCGTCGGCGATGGCGAACGCCCGGTTGGCGCGCGGCAGGCCGGCGTAAACGGCGGTGTGCAGTAGTACCTCGCGGATCTCGTCGGGGCTCGCACCGTTGTGCAATGCGCCGCGCACGTGCAGGGCAAGCTCGTGCTCGGCACCCAGAGCGGTGAGCACAGCGAGGGTGATCAGCGAGCGCTCACGGCGGGGCAGGCCGGGTCGCGTCCATATCTCGCCCCAGGCGTAGCGGGTGAGGAAGTCCTGGAACGGCGCGGTGAACTCGCTCGTGCGCGCGGCGGCTCGGTCGACGTGGGCATCGCCCAGGACTGCGCGCCGGCTGGCTTCGCCACCCATGAAGTGCTCGAGCAGCAGGACGGCGATCGGTCCCGCCCTCTCGACCGTCGGGATGTGCGCAGCACCGGGCAGCACGGCAAGCTGCGCCATGGCGATGCCCTCGGCGATCGTGTGGGCGTGCTCGACGGGTATGGCCTGATCCTCCGCGCCGGCGATCACGACGGTGGGCGCGCCTATTCGGGGAAGGTCGGCGCGCAGGTCCATCGCGGCGATGGCCTCGCAGCAGCGGGCGTAGCTCTCCGGGTCCGTGCTCTGCAGCATGGCGGTCAGCCGGGCAACGAGCTCAGGATCGCGTGCGGCTAGCGCCGGCGCGATCCAGCGGGCGACGACCGGACCGGTAATGGCTGCCATCCCGCCGGCGCGGACTGCGGCGGCACGCTCCTCCCAGCGGGACGCCGGCAGATGCGCTGATGTAGCCAGCAGCGCCAACCGCCCGATGCGCTCCGGATGGTGCGCCGCCAGCCACATGGCCACCATCCCGCCGAGCGATACGCCGGCGATATGCGCCTGCTCCACGCCCTCCTTGTCGAGCACGGCCAACACGTCCGCGCCGAGGTCGGCGATGCTGCATGGCTGGTGGGCGGGCGGCGCACCGCCGTGGCCGCGCGTATCGACACGGATGAGGCGCAACCGCTCGGCGAGCGGCCCGACCAGCCCGTCCCAGATGGCCGTCGTCGTGCCGATCGCGTTGAGCAGCACCAGTGGGGCACCGGACTCGTTCATCGCGGCCTGCCGCGCAGGTAAGCGTCGACAAGATCGCCGGCGTGACCGAGATAGGTCGCGGGGTCGAGCAGTTCGGGGTCGACGTCCAGCGCGTCGAGGTTCCCTTTGCGTGCTGCATCGCGAACCGCCTGCTGTGCGGCGGCGCGGCCCATCGTCGGTGCCAGATGTGCGGCGATCCGGTCGGCGAGCAGCAGCCCCGACGTCCGGCCCAGGTTGCGATGCATCGCCTCGACGTCCACGTACAACCCGGAAAGGCTCTGCCGCAGCCGCGCCGCGGCGCCACCGGTCCAGCGAAGCAGCGCCGTGAGCGCGGGCCATTCGGCATGCCAGGCACCGGCAGCCCGCTGCTGCTCGCCGGACATGGCGGCATAAACGGTAGCCGCGAGTCCGGGCGCCTGCGCGGCAGCGGCCCGCGCGGTGACCGCCGCAACGGGATTCTGCTTGTGCGGCAAGGACGACGAGCCGCCCGGCGCTGCCTCGTGCACCTCGCCGACCTCGGTCTGGGCCAGCAGCACGACGTCCGTCGCAACCTTGCCGGCAGCCCCGGCGGCGGTAGCCAGGGCACCGGCCAGATCGGCGATCCGGGTTCGCTCGGTGTGCCAGACCCCGTCCGGGTCGGTGAGGTCGAGCTCACGGGTGAACGCCCGGCGGACGGCCGGTCCGTGCGGGTGCAGCGCGGCGAGCGTTCCTGCCGGGCCGCCGAGCTGCGCGGCGAACTCCACGGCGCCCAGCCGCGCTGCGGCACGGTCGAGGCCGGTGCCCCAGCCCGCCGCTACCGCCCCGAACGTCGTCGGTGCAGCCTGCTGGAGCAAGGTACGCGCCGCCATCGGGGTGTCCCGGTGTTTCCGGGCCAGCTGCGCCGCGGCATCGGCCGCACCGGAGAGGTCGTCGACGATCACGCCGGCAGCTCGCCGGGCGACCAGCATCGCCGCCGTGTCGAGGATGTCCTGGCTGGTGGCGCCTACATGCACGGCGTCCTCGCCAGCCGGGCCGACGCGAAGGCGCAGCATCTGCACCAACGGGATCGCCGGGTTGCCGCCGGTGGCTGCCTCTGCGCCGAGCGACTCGACCGCGACCCAGTCCGTGTCGGCGCAGGCGTTCGCCACCGCCTCGGCCGCCGCTCTGTCGACCACGCCGGCTGACGCGACCGCCCAGGCCAGCGCCGCCTCGGCGTGCAGCATGGCGCGTACCCAGGCCCGGTCGTCCACCTCGGCGGCCACGCGGCTGGCGCCGAAGATCGGATCCCAGAGGCTGGTCATACGGCGAAGAACGGCGTCTCGCGGTCGCCCTGCAACCGAATGTCGAAGCGCAGGCTGCCGTCGGGCTGCGCGACCGCGATCAGTAGCGCCCGGTCGCCGGGGTCGAGTGACGAGAGCACCGGGTCGGCAGCGTTGGCCGTGGGCTCGTCCGGAAAGTAGATGCGAGTGACCAGTCGCTGCAGGAGTCCTCGCGAGAAGATCGACACGTCGAGGTGCGGTGCCTCGATGGTGCTGTCCGGCGCAGGCAGCGCCGCCGGCTTTACCGTTCGGAACCAGAACGTTCCGTTGAGGTCGGTGGCGCAGCGTCCGAAGAGGTCGGGCGCGGACTGCCACGTCTCGACAAGCCCGTCCGGCACAGGAACCCCAGCTCCGTCAGTGATCTGCCCAGTGATCAGCACCGCGCCGGGCGTGCGGTCCGGCACCGGCTCGGGCCCGTCCGGCCAGGGCAGCACGATGTGCAGGAACGGGCCGACCGTCTGTGAAGGCGTGCTCATTGCGTGGCCTCGAACGGCGTCTGCTCGCGCCCTCGCAGCACGATGTCGAATCGGAAGCCGAGTGCCCAGTGATCGGTCGTCGCGTCGTGGTCGTATGCGCTGATCAGCCGGACACGGGCGTTCGGGTCGGCTACTGAATTGAAGATCGGATCCTGGAAGAGGAGCGGGTCGTCCGGGAAGTACATCTGGGTGATCAGCCGCTGTGTGAACGCCTGCCCGAACACCGAGAAGTGGATGTGCGCCGGGCGCCAGGCGTTGTCGTGGTTGCGCCACGGGTAGGCGCCGGGACGGATCGTGGTGAAGCGGTAGCGTCCGTCGACGTCCGTGACCACCCGGCCCGCACCCGTGAAATTCGGGTCGAGCGGGGCCGGCCAGCGGTCGACCGCGTGTGCGTACCGCCCCGCGGCGTTGGCTTGCCACATCTCGATCAGGCTGTCGGGCACGGCATGCCCGTCGCCGTCGACCAGCCGGCCGTGCACGACGATGCGCTGCCCGATTGCCGCGCCACGGTTGGTGAGATCGTCGTCGCCCGCGCTCACCCGTTCGGCACCGAACACCGGTCCGGTCAGCTCCGTCAGTCGCTGCGGCAGCACGTGCAGCGCACGTGCCGGATGGCGCAGCTTCGTGCTGCCGTAGCCGGGGTAGTCGTAGGGCGGGTGGGTGCCCAGTGGGTCGGCACGGTAGGTCATCGGTAGCTCCATCCGTCGCCGTACGGCAGACCGGTGTAGTTCTCGGCGAGTGCGGTCGCCATGGGCCGCGACGACGCAACGTAGCGCAACGCCGAGGCGGCGAGCTGCTCGTCGAACGCGTCGCCACCAGGGTCGACGTGCAGCATCGACGTCATCCACCACGAGAACTGCGTGGTCCGCCAGACCCGGGTCGACACGGTGGCTGTGTACGTTGCCAGCAGGTCGGTGCGGCCATCCGCGTAATAGCCCGCGATGGCACGGGCGAGTACCCGGACATCGGCCATCGCGAGGTTCATGCCCTTGGCGCCGGTCGGCGGGACGATGTGGGCGGCATCGCCGGCGAGGAACAGCCGGCCGTACTGCATCGGGGTGGCGACGACGCTGCGCATCGGCGTGATTCCCTTGTCCAGCACGGGTCCTTTGTTGAGTGAGAAGCCGGCCTCGTCGGTGAACCGGGTGGAAAGCTCGGACCAGATGCGCTCGTCCGGCCACGCGTCCAGCCGTTCGTCCGGGGCGACCTGCAAGTACAGGCGGGTGATGCTCGGGCTCCGCATCGAGTGCAGCGCAAAGCCACGTTCGTGCCTGGCGTAGATCAGCTCATGCGCCGATGGCGCCGCCTGCGCCAGGATGCCGAGCCACGCGTAGGGGTACCCGCGCTCGTACATGGTCAGCCCCGGAACGCATGCGCGGCTCACGCCATGAGACCCATCGGCGCCCACAACGAAGTCGCAGTCCAGCGCACCCCCGGCGAACGTGATCCGCGGCCGCTCACCGTCGATGCCGGATAGCGCAATGCCGGTGACATCGAAACGGACGTCGCCGCCCGACTCCAGGCGGGCCGCGATCAGGTCCTTGACGATCTCCTGCTGCCCGTACACGGTGATCGTGCGCCCGACCAGGTCGGCGAAGTCGATGCGGTGCCCGTGGTGTCCGAAGCGCAACTCGATGCCCTCGTGCCGCATACCGTCGGCGTCAAGGCGCTTCCCGACGCCGGCCTCGCGCAGTGTCTCCGCAGAGCCGTGCTCGAGCACGCCGGCGCGCACGCGGCCTTCGACGTACCCGCGGTCGCGGCATTCCAGCACGGTGGAGTCGACGCCCTGGAGCTGCAGCAGTTGCGACAGCAGCAGTCCGGCCGGCCCGGCACCGACGATGCCGACCTGGGTGCGCATGCCGCACAGCCTGCGCCGTCCCGCTTCCACGCCGCGCCTACACTTCCGCTCAGTGGAAGACAACACCGTGACCGGACGGGCGCTCGCCATCCTGGATGCGTTCAGCGCCGAGCACCCGCGGCTGCGCCTGGCCCAGCTGAGCCGGCGTACCGGGCTGCCGCTCACCACCACGCATCGGCTCGTCGGCGAGCTCGCCCGCTGGGGAGCTCTCGAGCGTGACGACACCGGCGCGTACCGGATCGGGCTACGCCTGTGGGAGGTGGCGAGCCTGGCGCCGCGCAGTGTCGGGCTGCGCGAGGCGGCGCTGCCCATCCTGGGCGATCTGTACGAGGCGACGCTTCAGAACGTGCAGCTCGCCGTACTGGACGGTACGGACGCCGTGTACATCGAGCGAATCTCGGGACGGGACGCTGTGCACGTCGTGACCCGCGTCGGCGGCCGGCTGCCCTTGCACGCGACCGGCGTCGGCCGGGTACTGCTCGCCCACGCGCCGGACGACGTGCTCGAGCGGGTGCTCGCCGGGCCGCTTTCCCGCTACACCAAGCGGACGCTTACCGATCCGCGCCGGCTACGACGGGAGCTGGCCGAAGTGCGGCGCACCGGCGTCGCGATCACCCGCGGCCAGATCGAGCTGATCTCGACGTCTGTCGCGGCGCCGGTGTGGGATGCCGGGCAGGTCGTGGCTGCCGTTTCGGTGGTGGTTCCGGAAAGCCACGACCCGCATCGTTACGTCCCGGCCGTTGTGACTGCCGCCCGGGGCATCTCTCGCGCGCTAACCCGCTAGCGGGCGATCGAGAGGGAGAGCCCGAACTGGCCGTCGCGGTCGGTCCACCATCTGGTGAGCTCGAATCCGGCGGCGGCGAGCTCCGCGGACACACCGTCGCGGCGGAACTTTGCCGACACCTCGGTGCGCATCTGTTCGCCGCGCGCGAAGTGCACCTCCAGTTCGAGCTGTTCGACGCGCACCCGCTGGTCGCGCAGCGACCGCAACCGCATCTCGATCCACTCGGCCTCGGCGTTCCACACCGCGACGTGCGCGAACGCGTCCGGGTCGAAGTCGGCCTTCAGCTCGCGGTCGACGACGTAAAGCACGTTCTTGTTGAACTCGGCGGTGACGCCCGCCGCGTCGTCGTAGGCCGGCACGAGCACGTCAGGGCTCTTCACCAGGTCGGTGCCGAGCAGCAGCGCCTCGCCGGGCTGCAACGCGTCATGCAGCGACCGCAAGAACACTGCACGCTCGCTCGGCACGAGGTTGCCGATGGTTCCACCGAGGAACGCGACCATGTGCCGGCCGTTCTGGGGAAGCCGGTCGAGGTGCTGCTGGAAATCCGCCACCACAGCGTGCACCGCCAGCCCCGGATAGTCGGCGAGCAGGCCGGCTGCCGCCTGGCGGAGCGCCGACTCCGATACGTCGACCGGCACGTACCGGGTGAACGCGCCGGTGTCCAGGAGCAGGCGGGTCTTCTCCGCGGACCCGGCGCCCAGCTCGACCAGCGCCGTCGCGCCGGACACCGATGCGATCTCAGCGGCGCGCTCGACGAGGATCGACCGCTCGGCCCGGGTCGGGTAGTACTCGGGAAGCCGGGTGATCTGCTCGAACAGCTCGCTGCCCCGCTCGTCGTAGAACCATTTGGGGGGCAGCCACTTCGGGCTCGCAGTGAGCCCATTGAGGACGTCCGCGCGCAGCGTTGCGCTGAGGAAGTCCGGGGGGAGATGGTTTTCGACGGTCAGGATCACGTGATCTCCAGTGGGGCGACGTGCACACCGTCGGGCGTGCCGGTGAGCAGGCTGCGGTCGGGGACGTCATGCCATCCGGGCTCGTCGTCGGACGGTTCGGACGCCACGAAGACACCGCGCCGGTCGGCGCGCCAATACAGCGTGTCGCCCCAGGTGGTGGCCGCGATGGTCCGGCCGTCGAGGGCGAGCAGGTTCAGCCGCGCGTCGGGCGGCGCCGCGGCGACGGTGCTGCGCAGCGCGTCGGGCAACGGCATCCCGGCCTCCAACCAGGTCTGCGTGAGCGCCCAGAGCAGCGCCGAGTCGCTCGGCGCGTCCAGGCGCAGCAGCCGTTGCGGCGGCAGCGCGGCGGCGAGCGTGGACGCGCAGTCCGGCCATCCCGGCAGGGCGCCGTTGTGGCTGAACAGCCACTGCCCGTCGCGGAACGGTGCCGCAGCGCCCTCAGCGTGCCCCATACCGTCCGTACCGGAGCGTACGGCGGCGAGCACTGCACCGGACCGGATCACGCGCGCAAGTTCCGGCAGGTTGGCGTCCGTCCACATAGGACGGTCCCGGCGGTAACGAGCCGGCACCGGGTCGTCGCCGGCATACCAACCCACACCGAACCCGTCAGCGTTCAGCCGTCCGTGCTGTTGCTGCCGGGGCTCCCATGACTGGCGCAGCAGGCCGAACGGCGGATCCAGTAGTAACTCGGCGAGCGGCACGGGCGGGCCGAGGTACGCGACGTGCCTACACATCGACGGCGTCCCGGGCGCAGCGGAAGCCGGCGAAGATCTGCCGCCGGATCGGATAGTCCCAGTTGCGGAACGTGCCGCGGACGGCGGATTTATCGGCTGCCCACGAACCGCCGCGCAGCACTTTGTACTCGTCGCCGAAGAAGACCTCGGAGTACTCGCGGTACGGGAACGCGACAAAGCCTGGGGGGCGGGTGAAGTCGCTTGCCGTCCACTCCCAGACGTCGCCGATGAGCTGATGCACGCCGAGCGGTGAGGCGCCGTCCGGGTATGAGCCGACAGGTGCCGGCTGCAGGTGTGCAGCGCCCAGATTGGCATGCCGGGGTTCGGGCTCGGCGTCGCCCCACGGGTAGCGGCGGGAGCGTCCCGTCGCCGGATCCCAGCGGGCGGCCTTCTCCCACTCGGATTCGGTCGGCAAGCGCTTGCCGGCCCACCGGGCGTACGCATCCGCCTCGTACCAGGACACGTGCTGCACCGGCTCGTGCAACGGCACCGGCTCGTCGACGCCGAAACGGCGCCGCCACCATTGCGCGCCCTCGCGCCACCAGAACAGCGGCGCCGCCAGGGCAGCGGAGGCCCGATGTGCCCAGCCCTCGGGAGTCCACCAGCGTGGGTCGTCGTAGCCCGCACCGTCCATGAACGCGATGAACTCCGCATTGGACACGGGCACTGTGTCGATCCAGTACGCCGGCGTATGGACGGGGCGGGCGGGCCGTTCGTTGTCGAGCGCCCACGGCTCGACGTCCGTGCCCATCGTGAACGTCCCTGCCGGAACGAGCACCTCGCGTGGGAGGTCGTTATCACGAGGCGGATTCGGTGGCTCGGCGGAAAGCGCTGGAGCGCCCTGCCGCAGCTGGTGGGTCGCCATCATCGTCTCATCGTGCTGTTGCTCGTGCTGGACGATCATGCCGAAGGCGAAGCCCTGATCGACGAGGCGGCGTCCCTCGAGAGCGGTGCCGTCCAGCACATCGAGCACCTTGTCGCGCACCGTGCCGACGTATGAGCGCGCCTCGGCCGGGCCGAGTAGCGGCAGGGCCGGACGGTCGCGGCGCGGGTGCTGGAACGCGTCGTAGAGGTTGTCGATGTCGGCCCGAATAGGCTCGCGGCCACCAACGTCACGGACCAGCCAGAGCTCCTCCTGGTTGCCGATGTGCGCGTAGTCCCACACGAGCGGCGACATCAGCGGCGAGTGCTGCCGGATCAGGTCGTCGTCCTCGACCGCCTGCGTCAGGGCGTCGCTGCGCTGGCGAGCGCGGATCAGCTCGTTCGCGATGTCTTCCTTCAGTCTCATGCGGCTTCCCAATCGTCGGCGGGGCAGCGCCCGCGCAGCGTGTATCGCTCGGTGAACTCCGTGACGTGATCGCGGACGTGCGCCGGCTGGCCGGCGAGCCCGGAGAGCGCGATCTCGGCGAGTTCGCGCGCGGCCCGGGCCAGTGCCGGGTCATTCAGCCCGGATCGCGCCGCGTCGACCCACCGGCCTGCCACCGGCTCGGTCGCGGCAGTGGCGAGGTCGCGTGCGAGCGCGGTCGCGGTCAGCGCCCAGGTGATCGCCGCCGCGGCGATCCACCCGTCACCTGCCTGTGCGTCGAGGTAGCGCACCTCGAGGTGCCCTGCCGCACGCACGGGCGGGAAGAGCGTCGACAGGTGGTAGGCCAGGTCGTCGTAGGTCGGCGCAGGATGCATCGCACCCGCGATCCAGTCGGCGAAAGTCACGCCCGGCGGCGCCGACCAGCGCTCCGCGTCGCGGCGCACGCACAGCAACGGGGCGTCCATGGCGTAGCGCGCGTACGCCTCACGCGGATCGGCGCCCTGTGGGGGCGGCGAGGTGCGGTGCGGGTCGATATCCAGCCAAGCTGCCTGCCGGGACGAGCGCCATCCGGTGTGGTGCCCGGCCAGAACCGGCGAGTTGGCGAACATCGCGACGAGCGCCGGCCCGATCGCGTGCAGGGTGCGCCAGCGCTCGGCGAAGGAGCCGGTGTCGCCGGCGTCCAGGCACGGCTGCACGGCGGCGGTGGCGCACATCATCGTCCGCCCGGAAGGTCCGCGGCGGTCGAAGTACGCCTCCATGGCGGCATACCGGGGAACGTCGAGGAGCCGGCCGGGCAACCGGTGCGGGTCGGTGCCCGCGCCGAGCGTGGAGAGGCCGGCCTGGGCGAGGCGCGCCGTGAGCAGCGCGGCGTCGGACCCCGCCGCCGCAAGGCACGCGGCGAGGCTCGGGGCGGGGCGAGTGGAGATTTCGACCTGCCCGCCGGGTTCGACGGTGACTGCCGAACCGTTCGGCAACGGGGCCGGGGGAGCGGGCGGGTCGCGCAGCGCCGGTGGGCACCAGGGCCCGAGGGCGGCGGCTAGACGAGCGGATGAGACAGGACTTGCGGGCTTGCGCTGATCGTGAACGAGCCATTCCAGCTCGAGGCCGACCAGTTGCGGGGGGCCGATCTTGAAGCAGATTCGGGTCACATAGGCCTCGGCGGCCTCTCGATGCGGCATTATCTCGGCTGCCTCATCACTCTCGGACGGTGCGGAATCGGGCATGGTTCCTCCTTGCAGTCCTCTTCGTGCTTACCGTGGCGGACGCACTTCCGTCCACTTCACTGACATGACGTTCAGCCTCACGTAAGGCACCGACAACGTGTCGTGTAGCGCAACGCGGGTCTCATCGGTCACAATGTTCACGCACGCACCACTGGTTTACGGCCCGTCGGGGAAGGCGTCGCCGTCGAGTCAGTGGAGGTGTGCGATGACGACTGCCCGGCGCACAGCGCCCGTCACCACGAGTGGCGTGGTGTTTCTGCACTGCTGCCCTGCCGCCATCGCGCCGCATGTCGAGTGGGCGATCGCCGGTGTGCTCGGCCGGCCGGTCCGGTTGCAGTGGACCGGACAGCCTGTCACGCCGTCGCACCTGCGCGCCGAGGCCGCCTGGTCCGGCCCGGTCGGTACCGGCGCCCGTATCGCCGCGTCGTTACGTGCCTGGCCGATGCTCGTCTTCGAGATCACCGAGGACGGCACCGCGACCAGCGACGGTGAGCGACTGGCGTACGTCCCGGGACGGGGCTTCCATCGCAGCGCCGTCTCTGCGAACGGCGACATCGTCGTCGGCGAAGAGCGGCTGCGCGGGCTGGCCAGCCGGGCCCGTTCCGCGGACGACTACGCGCACGGAATCGCCGAGCTGCTCGGCGCGGCATGGGACGTCGAACTCGAGCCGTACCGCCACGCCGGCGAAGGCGCCCCCGTAACGTTGCTCCACCAAGTCGGCTAGCCGCCAGCACGCGCTCCGTTCTGCCGCGTGCAACGTGATCTTGGAGTTCCGGTCGAATGGCAACCACAACTCCAAGATCACGCCGAAACGGAGGAGCGGAAAGCAACGGCGAGGAAACGCAACCACAGCGCGATGAGCGCTTGCGCGAAGAGCCCGCCGTCCGCGACGCGGCCCGCGCCGAAGGCGCGGTGTGGATCGAGGTTGCGCCGCTTGGCGGTGCAGCCGAGATGCACGTACGGCGGATAAACCCAGCGATGAGCGCTCGCGCGAAGAGCCCGGCCGCGCGCGCCCGAAGGGCGCTTGTGCTCGTGTCTGCGTGCGGCCCCTTGCGGGCCCGCGCAGACACGATTTAGGCCGGGTTACAACGGTATGTTGCCGTGGGCGCCGCGTCCACACGGCATCGCTGCCAGCGCCTCGGCCACGGCAGTGCGGGTCCGGGCCGGCTCGATCACGCCGTCGACGACGCCGATGTCCATCGCCCGCGTCACCCCGCCGGCGATGCGCTCGTGCTCGGCGGCGAGCGCAGCGTGCAGCGCCTCACGTTCGCCCGGGA